>JALVUF010000050.1 GCA_027023805.1 Helicobacteraceae bacterium | reverse complement strand
ATTCACAAAAACCAAAAGCAGGAGCATAGATGAGTTTAACCCCAACACAGCAAGCACATTTAGATGAAATGCCGATGGCGGAGAAAGTGGCTGTTTTGCTTTTGCAGTTAGGCGAAGATATAACAGCATCTATTTTTACCCATCTTGATGTTAATGCAATCACAGAAATTTCCAAATATATAGCATCAAATCAAACTATTGATAAGAGTATAGCTTCAAGCGTCTTGGATGAGTTTTATGCTATTTTCCAATCAAGTCAATATATGACTGCCGGTGGCATGGAATACGCAAGAGAACTATTATACAGAGCCTTAGGACCAGATGAAGCCAAAAAGATTTTGGACAAGTTGTCAAAGAATCTGCAAAGCTCTCAAAATTTTGCATACCTTTCAAAAATAAAGCCACAGCAGCTTTCTGATTTTATTATCAATGAGCATCCACAGACAATCGCACTTATTCTTGCACACATGGATGCAACGTCTGCTGCAGATGTGCTTAGCTACTTTTCTGATGATTTGCGAGCTGAAGTAGCTATGAGGATGGCAAAATTAGGTGATATATCACCTTCTGTTATTAAAAGGGTCAGCGCGGTGCTTGAATCAAAACTTGAGGCACTAGCTAGTTATAAAGTAGAAGTAGGCGGTCCCCGCGCAGTTGCCGATATATTTAACCGCTTAGGCGTAAAAGCATCAAAAGCAACGCTTAGTTCCATAGAGCAAATAGATGAAGAATTAGCATCTTCTATAAAAGACATGATGTTTACTTTTGAAGATATAGGCGGGCTTGATAATAATTCTATTAGAGAAGTATTAAAAGAAGTTGATAAAAAAGATTTAATGTTAGCGTTAAAGAGTGCGCCTGAAGATCTTAAACAAAAATTCTTCTCAAATATGTCTCAGCGTGCTAGAGAAACCTTTGAAGAAGAGATGCAATTTTTAGGCGCAGTAAAAATGAAAGATGTAGAAACGGCACAACGCAAGGTTGTTGAAGCGGTTACTAAACTCTCTGAACAAGGTACAATCCAGATGGGTGGATCTGAGGAGATGATAGAATAATGAATCATATTATTAATCAAGCCGGGTTATCAGAACATTCGATCGACAGATATAAATTTAAGGTCTTGTCAAACACAACTCATAATGGACACAACGATGTAGATTCTGACAAGACCTCGAAACTCGCAACCGACAAGACACATGAAGAAAAACCAAATATCTCACCCAAAGATGAATTGGTTGAGTCACTATTAAAAAAAACAGATGAAATGACATCCAATTTTATTAAACTTCAAATGAAACTGGAAAAGAAAGATGAAGAGTGTAAACAGCAACAAGAACGTATCAAACAAGAAAGCTTTGAAGAGGGTAAGATAGCCGGTCAAGAAGAGTTTAATGCCAAGATCAAAGAGGAATATGATGAAACGCATAAGCGATTTGAGGATTCTATTTTAAAAATACAAAAAAGTGCACAAAAATATGAAGAAGCGCTAGATACTATCAAACATGATTTATTGCATGGAGCACTAGACATTGCAAAAGAGGTTATAAATATTGAGCTGGCAAATAACTCATCAAATGTTGCCAAAGCATTGGCTGATGAGCTTATAGGTCAATTACAAAATGCAGGTAAAATGACTATTAAGGTTAATCCTATGGACTATCAGGTAATATTAGAAAAATTGGGATCTAGTGACAAAATAGAGATTGTCTCAGACACTGCAATCTCAAAAGGCGGTGTTGTGATTATGAGTGATGTAGGAAATATGGATGCTCAAATCTTAAATCGTTTTGACAGAGTAAAAAAAGTAGTATTAGATGGCAAATAAAATAGACGTGAAAAATTATGATATTGATCAGTTAAATGATCTTTGTAGCGATATCCGCAATAGAATTTTAGATGTGGTAAGCACTCATGGTGGACATCTTAGTTCGACTTTAGGTGCAACAGAACTTATTGTAGCGATGCATAAAGTTTTTGATTCTTCCAAAGATCCTTTTATTTTTGATGTATCGCACCAGGCTTACGCGCATAAGCTAATTACCGGAAGATGGGATGAATTTGAAACATTAAGACAGTTTGGCGGTATTTCAGGCTTTACGAAACCTAGTGAAAGTGATGAAGATTTTTTTGTTGCAGGGCACAGTTCAACATCTATTTCACTTGGAGTAGGTGCGGCAAAAGCCATTGCGCTAAAAGGCGAGCAGGATTTAAGAGTACCGGTGGTTATGATAGGCGACGGCGCTATGAGTGCAGGTATGGCTTATGAAGCTCTAGATGAACTAGGAGATAAAAAATATCCTATGGTAATCATTTTAAATGATAATGAAATGAGTATAGCATCTCCAATAGGTGCGATTAGTAGAATGTTATCATCTGCCATGGCATCAAGATTTTATCAAAAATTTAAGAAAAAAACTGAACAGTTTGTAGATAACTTTGGAGAAAGTGCACGATATATTGCAAAGCGGATGGAAGAATCTTTAAAGCTAGTTACTCCCGGTATTTTATTTGAAGAGATGGGCATTGATTATATAGGTCCGGTTGACGGTCATAATCTTAAATCTTTAATAGATATATTACAGCGCGCCAAAGAGATGAAAAAACCGGTACTAATTCATGCCCAGACTATTAAAGGTAAGGGTTATGCGCCAGCAGAGGGAAAACACGAGAAATGGCATGGCGTTGGACCTTTTGATCTGATTAGTGGAGAGATATATAAAAAAAGTTCATCCAAATCTGCTACAACCGTCTTTTCTGAAGCTCTTTTACATGCAGCATCGCAAAATGATAAAATTGTAGGAGTTACTGCGGCTATGCCTACTGGTACAGGTTTAAATCGTTTAATAGAACGTTTTCCTGAACGTTTTTGGGATGTTGCAATAGCAGAACAACATGCAGTAACCTCAATGGGTGCTATGGCAAAAGAAGGTTTTAAACCATTTTGTGTAATTTATTCAACTTTTTTACAGCGTGGGTATGATCAGATTATTCATGATGTTTGTTTGATGAATTTACCCGTAGTTTTTGCTATTGATAGAGCGGGCATAGTAGGAGAAGACGGTGAGACTCATCAAGGAGCTTTTGATATCAGCTTTTTGAGAGTTGTGCCAAATATGACACTTTTTGCACCACGTGATGAAAAATCAATGCACCAAGCAGTTGCCTTTGCTTCTAAATATGCCTATCCCTGTGCCTTCAGGTACCCAAGAGGGAGTTTTATTCAGACTGATTTACCCGAATCTATTGATTTC
Source organism: Helicobacteraceae bacterium (assembly GCA_027023805.1). Taxonomy (GTDB): domain Bacteria; phylum Campylobacterota; class Campylobacteria; order Campylobacterales; family Sulfurimonadaceae; genus Hydrocurvibacter. The sequence continues at coordinate 22,700 of JALVUF010000050.1, read as the reverse complement.
AAACTAGCCAAATCACAACTTCTTCTCAGTAATAACAGCGATATATTGCTTATTGGATATGGAAATGGAGTAGGACATGCATATCAGACAATGAAGCTGTTAGATTTTAAGGTTTCATTACTTGATTTGCGTTTTGTAAAACCGCTGGATGAGAAAATGCTGCTTGATATGGTACAAAAGCATAAATCTTGGTTTATCTTTAGCGACAGTGCAAAAGAAGGTGGTGTCGGATCGGCTATACTGGAATTTTTAAATGATCATAATATACACGATATTAATGTTGTTAGTTTTGAATATGATGATAAGTTTATTCCACACGGTAACACTGTGTTAGTTGAACAATCTTTAGGCATTAGACCAGAACAATTAGCCGCACAAATCACAAAATATGTATCAGCAAGCAGTATTGATACGTTGAAACTATTTAAGGAGGTTGTATAGTGAATAAGTATCATAGTTATCCACTGACTTTAACTAACACCAACCGCGATGAAATACTTGCCTATTTTAATAACTGTTATGATCTTTTTGAAAGAATATTTGATATTTTAAAGGATGATTCTGTTTTTTATAGACAATCAGAGCCTACCAGACATCCCATGATCTTTTATTTTGGTCATACGGCAACCTTTTTTATTAATAAATTGATACTAGCAGGTGTTATAAAAGAGCGTATAAATCCCGTTTTTGAATCTATATTTGCCGTCGGCGTAGATGAGATGAGATGGGATGACCTTGATGCTTCGCACTACAGTTGGCCATCTGTGCAAGAAGTAAGAGAGTACCGCCTAAAAGTAAGAAGCCTAATTAAGAGGTTAATTGCAACGCTGCCACTCAATCTACCTATAAAGCCAGATGATGCGTTTTGGATTATTTTAATGGGTATAGAGCATGAGAGAATACATATAGAAACATCTTCAGTGTTGCATAGACAAATGCCGATAGAGTTTATCACAGAGATAGATGATTTTGATATATTTGATGATATGAGTGATGATTTTTTACCTAATATACTAGTAGATATCAGCGGTGATATAATTACGCTTGGTAAAGATGAAAATCATCATCTCTACGGTTGGGATAATGAGTACGGCTCATTTACATGTAAAGTAGAAAATTTTAAAGTTTCGAAATATCTAGTAAGTAATGGAGAATTTTTAGAGTTTGTCCAAAACGGCGGATATGAAAATCACAAATATTGGGATAATGATGGATTATTGTTTTTAAAACATTCAAACGCTAAGCATCCGAGATTTTGGGTCAAAGATACAAATGGGTATAAATATCGGGCATTAACCAAAATTATAGATATGCCGCTGAACTGGCCCGTTGATGTAAATGCGTTAGAAGCTCGCGCCTTTTTGCGATATATATCCAAAAGAGATAATAAAAACTACGATTTACCGACTGAAGCACAGTGGTACAGGCTATATGAGCATGCCAAATTTAAAGATGTGCCTGATTTTGATGACACAAAAGCAAATATTAATCTCTCTTACCATGTTAGTGCTTGCAGTGTAGATCGGTTTGAGCATAATGGCATTTGCGACATTGTAGGGAATGTGTGGCAATGGACAAAAACACCTATAAGTCCGTTTGATGGCTTCAAGATCCATTATGCATATGATGATTTTTCGACTCCTACTTTTGATGATAAACATTTTTTAATCAAAGGCGGCTCTTTTATAAGTACCGGCAATGAGATAATGAAGCATTCAAGATATGCTTTTAGAGGGCATTTTCATCAACATGCAGGTTTTAGATATGTAATTGCAAATAATAAAGAAGAGAGCAGTATGAAAGATGTATATGAAAGCGATGAGTTGGTTTCTCAGTATTGTGAGTTTCAATACGGTGAAGAATATTTCAGCATTAAAAATTTTGCCGTTACTTGTGCAAGCAAAGCTTCTTCTTTTGCTGTTAATCATAAAAAAGCCCTTGATTTGGGATGTGCGACGGGAAGAGCTTCGTTTGAACTGGCAAAACATTTTGATATGGTAGAGGGTGTTGATTTTTCTGCGCGATTTATCTCTGTTGCCGCAAGATTGCAAAATGAAGGTTATCTTGCATATCACACTAAACAAGAGGGGGACCTTTATGCCAAGAAAAAAATAACCTTAAAAGAGTTGGGCTATGATGATATAAAGGATAAAATTTCTTTTTGGCAGGGCGATGCTTGCAACTTAAAACCGACCCTTACATCTTATGATCTCGTAATGGCAACAAATCTTATAGATAGACTGTACAACCCTAGGTTGTTTTTAGATACTGTTCACGAGAGATTAAAAGATGAAGGTATTTTAGTAATTACCTCTCCATATACTTGGCAGGAGTCATCTACTAAAAAAGATTTTTGGCTTGGTGGATACAAAGATAAAGACAAAGACGAAGTTCATACGCTAGATACATTAAAAGAGATTTTATCTTTAAATTTTACGTTGGTTCATTTGGAGGATGTAGAATTTGTATTAAGAGAATCAGCACGAAAATATCAGCATACAATTTCTCAGATGAGTGTGTGGAAAAAAAGATGAAATATGATTTTTTACACTGCATGGATAGAAGCCACTCTAACGGGATTAAATATACAAGAAGGCTAAAGCTTTTTAAAACTAAGGATCTTATACCCATGTGGGTTGCAGATATGGATATCGACACTCCATCTTTTGTTGTGCAAGCTGTAAAAAAAAGATTGGAATTTACCAACTTTGGATATGAGGAGTTGCCCTTGTCAACCATTATATCTCAAATTAACTGGATTAAGAGGCATCATGGTCTTGAGTTTAGACCTGAGGAGTTTTTATATTCACATTCGGTAGTAGCTAGTATAAATGTTGCTATTGAAGCATTTAGTGACATTGGCGATAATATTATCGTTCAAACACCTGTTTATCCACCATTTTTTAAAAGTATTGTTACGCATGACAGAGAAGTTCTTTACAATCCTCTTAAACGTGATGAGGATGGTAGCTATAGTTTTGATATTGAAGATTTGTTGTCAAAAATTAATAATAAAACTAAAATGCTATTGCTTTGTTCTCCGCACAATCCTGTAGGAAGAGTGTGGAGAGAGGAAGAACTAAGAGAATTGGCAGATATCTGCGTGGAGCATAATATTGTTGTGTTTGCTGATGAGATTCATAGTGATCTTGTGTATGATCCAAACATCCATACCCCTTTTGCTAGTCTTGGCAGCGATATTAAGAAGCTTACAATTACAGCCATGGGAGTGGGAAAAACATTTAATATGGCAGGTTTTGCAATAAGCAGTATCATAATTTCTGATGATAATTTACGCAAAACTTTCAAAATTGTATATGATAAGATACATTTTGCGCAGGGAGCGAGCTTGAGTCATATAGCTATGGAGTATGCATATAATCATGGTGACCAATGGCTCAAAGAGTTAAAAGAGCACTTAGTAGATAATCTTTACATGTTGCAACAAGTGTGCAAAAAACATTCTGATAAAATATCATTGATACCACCACAAGGGACATATTTGGCATGGCTTGACTGTGCCGGGATGAATCTTAACGACAGTGAATTAAATAATTTTTTTATCCATAAAGCTAAACTTGGATTATCATCAGGTATCGCATTTTCTAGAAACGGCAGTGGACACATGAGGCTCAATTTTGCGGTTTCATCTGAGATCATGATGCGCGCCATTGACCAACTTGACGGTGCATTAGTTGACTTTAAATAACATAACGCTTAAAGAAATTCAGCCTTTTTTAGGTAACCATCATATTCTATCGCTTGCAACATGCGGTGATAATCAGCCTTATTGTTGCAATGTATTTTATGTGTATGACAGTGAGAAAAATCATTTTATTTTTGCCTCCAGTGATGATACTAAGCATATTGAAAATATCAAAATAAATAAAAATACAGCAGGAACAATACATCTAGATACAGATGTTGTGACTAAAATTCAGGGAGTACAGTTTAAGGGAAAGACAGAGCTATATAAGGGAGACAAGATGATCTATTTTAAGAGATTTCCGTTATCTGTAGTTTTAAAACCAAAGTTATGGTGTATCCATGTTGAGTGGCTTAAAATAACAGATAACAGGCTGGGTTTTGGTAAAAAACTTATTTGGCAGAGGCCTTGAGCGTAAAGAAAGAACACTCAATTTGGCTGCTTTGTTTAACAACAATTGACGGCAAGGTTTTTGACTTGAATCCGTAAGCCTTGCATCCATGCGGTTGCGCATTATCCCACGTAACATAATAATAAATGCATTTTTTACAATCAATTCGTTTTGTCATGAAATTTCTCTATTTTGATATTATCTTGGCTTCGGTTACCGTTAATATTTGTTTCATTAATACAAGGTGCATAAAAGAGTGCGCCACTCCAGATACCTTTAATAGTTTTGCTAAAAATAATTAACCAAAAAATAACAAGTTGGATACTAAAAATAATTGCCAGGACCTCAAAAAACCTAAATTGTACCAGATGCCATATTTGAAATGTAGCGGCTGTATAAACGCCTACAGGGAACGTGAAAGCCCACCAACCCATGCTAAAAGGGAGCCCTTCTTTGAAAAATTTTAGCGTAATTATCCATGACATGGCATACCACCATAAACCGTATCCCCATATCAGTAAGCCGATAATTAAACCAAAAGCTTGTAAATAATTTGATAAATAACTAAGCTCGGTATGCATCAAAACAGTTTTTGACGCACTGCCAAGAAGTAAGAGTGATAGCGTTCCTGTTCCTAGCGGACCTAATGTCAACCAGCTAGTTACCGCCATGTCTTTATGTGGAAGTTTGTGTGTTACCAGCCTTAAAAATAAAATAACAAGCACAGACATAGCCAAAGGAGTTGACAAGCCCCATAATATATAACTGATAAAGAGCATAATCTCAGCTGTAAAACCGCTGTAATGCGAGACTAATAAGCCGCCGGCAGATGCCGCTACCTCTGATGCAACAATTGGCAATAGCCATACTGCGGTCATATTTTGTAGGGTGTGGTTTTTTTGTATTGTGAACATAAAATAAGGAATAAATAAACCGATTACAATTGCTAAAGCTACATCGAGATACCATAAATATAAAGCGATCTGTAGAGAAATATTTCCAAAAAACATCGGACCAAATAAAACAAATCCTTCTATTATCGGTACCATAGCCATCGGAATTGCGCCTAAAAACATTGACTGTACAGGATGGTGCAACAAAGGTTTAATGCTGCTTGGAAATTTAATAATCCTTAAAATAAATAGTGAACTAAATAATAAAAAAAATAGCATATCAATAATCCAAAAGGCCTCTATGACTATGGTTTGTGCAAAAAATAGATTTTTTACAATATTGTGCATTGTTAAAAAAGCTAATCCTGTACCCATGTTTAAGGTAAACCAATTTGGAGTAAAATTATGGATAATTTCATTGATGTTTTTTTGTTGCAACGGTTTCAAGTTCACGTCATGGACCCTTAATTTAAAGATTATCGAAATTGTATCAAAGATTCTCCCACTCTTAGTTAAAAGTTCAACGCTTAGGTTATTTAATCAATTGCTATTTAAGAGATTTAGATATAATTAAAGATATATTTTTAGGGGGTTTAATATGGTTGTGAAAGTAAATGGCGATAACAAGCATGTGTCACCTGATGGTACGCTTTATGATTTAATATCATTTTTAAATTTGGCTGATAAAGTGATGGCAGCTGCTGTTAACATGAAGGTTGTAAAAAAAACAGAGTGGTCGAGATATATCTTAAAGCCTGATGATAAAGTAGAGTTACTTGATTTTGTTGGAGGAGGATGATAGCATTTCTAAAGCGACAACCGCTATTGCATATTCTCCGTCATGTGTAATGGAGAGTGAAGCATTAGAAATATTAAATTTTTGCATAATGTTTTTACTTAAAGAGAGGATCGGGGCGCCTCTATCTGTTTTTGATATTATAATATCAAAGAATGAACATTCACTTCCTATGCCTGTTTGAAGTGCCTTAGAGCAAGCTTCTTTTGCAGCCCAAAAGCCGGCAGCTGTTTTTACTGACTTTATTAATTTAAGCTCATCATCTGATAAAAATTTACGCAATCCTTTATCACCATACTTATCCACTATTTTTTTCATGCGCTGTATTTTAATGATATCTATACCTATCATTACTGGATCACAAACTCAGTAAAGAAAACCCCCTCAACACTGCCATCGCTAAGCATAGGATTGATAGAATTGGCAATCTCTTGAGCTAGCTTATTTTTGCCTGCTATAGTTGAAATCTGCTGATATGTTTTTGATGATAAGACGCCAATAACTCTATTTCTTATAACAGCTTTTTTCGCATTTAACTCAGCAGCCAAATCCTTATTGCTGAGTTCTAAAGACATTTGAGTTTTTAGATATCGTGGGTGGTTACTGCTGACAAGATTAACAATAAATGTATCTAAGGGAAACAAAACCCCAACTTTTGCTAAAGAAACGGTATTGCCAATTTTAATACTATTTTTATTGCTTGATTGAACCTTCTGCGAATGGCTTACGCCGTTTGTATTGTCTTGTTTGGATTTTTTACTACTGCTAGTAAAAAACATAAAAAACACACCGACTATAATCACTATTAATAAAATAACTACAATAATAATAATCAATAATTTTTTTGATTTTTTCTTTTTCGGTATCTCTTCTTGAATATCTTCTGATACTTCTTCATCAGCCATATAAATTCCTTTTGTTATAATTATACCAAATTTTTAAAGCCAACTGTAATACTAGGTCTTTAAGAGCTGGTTATTTTTTTGATTCTAATGGTACAAATTGAAATGTTTCTGGATCGTAATAGTCTATATTTCCACTTTGAACATCATAATACCAACCATGTATATATAATGTTTCATCGTCCAATCGTTTTTTTACTTCTGGATAAGTCATTAAATTATCAAGTTGTGTAATTATTGAAAGTTTTTCAGTCGTGCGCAGAATATCCGTCTCTTTTGCATCTTTTCCTAAACTGACCAGTGCCATAGATTTTGCCCTTTGGGCCAATTTCAGCCAATTATTTATATATGTTAAGGGTTGCTCTCGTGGAGGTTTTGGCGCAAATAAATGTTTGATTGCGCCGCAATCGCTATGACCACAAATGATTATATCGTTAACATTTAAGACAGAAACTGCATATTCAATGGCAGAAGCAGTTGAATGAAAATCTTTATCAACCTTATGAGGAGGTACAAAGTTTCCTACGTTTCTTACTACAAACAAATCACCGGGCTTGGTTTGCAAAATAATATCAGGGACAACTCTTGAATCAGAACAGCCTATAAAAAGAGCTTTTGGGGCTTGTCCTTGGTTAGCTAATTCGAGTAACTCAGCTTCATGTTTTTTGAAATAAACATCTTTAAACAATACATTGCCTTGGGCAAAATCTTTTACATTCATTTTAAAATCCTTGGCTATATTTAACATCTTGTTATATTTAAATGACCTAAAATTGTATCAAAAACAGCTCCGGCTTCCCTATTGATATCATCATGGTATTCTAAAATAATAGCTTTTTTATTATTCGTTAAATCACTTTTATATATATTTGGCTCCATACGGCAGAGTTTAACGCTGTCTTTTATCGCAGTTAAAACTTTTTCTCCTTCTATGTCCGTATTGTATGCTAGAGATAATTTACAATATCTTTCTTCACTTTGATGCTGTGCATCTATCATTAATTGCTCCTGCTGTATTTGTACTATAATTATATCCTGATGTTATGTACTTTTTTTAAAAGATACAAAATTTCAACTAATTATCTCAAGAAGGTTTACTTTTTGTAGCTTTAGCGGGTTATATCTATAAAAAAAATTAAAACCATTCTAGTAGTTTATTAACTTCATCAATTTCGTATGTTTTTACATTAGGAATCTTCGTGTGTTTTTTGGCAATTAGAGCTTTGGATATATTTTGCATGCTAGCTTCTTTGAGGCGCGTATCCATGTGAAAAACTTCCCGTATATCGCCAACTAAAGATACCTCACCAATAAAGACCGTTTCTTTAGAGATGATTCTGTCTCTAAAACTACTTATAATAGCCGCCAATATCGCAAGATCAGCAGCCGGCTCCATGATTTTAATACCGCCTGTAATATTTATAAACACATCATAGTTATTTAGTGGCATTTCAAGTTTTCTCTCTAGTAAAGCTAAAAGCATATTTAATCGATTGTTATCAAATCCCGTTGCCTGTCGTTTTGGATTTGGTGCATATGATTGTGAAACAAGAGCTTGAACTTCTAAAATTATGGGACGAGAACCCTCCATGATTACCGTTAATGCGGAACCGGGCTGAGATGCATTGCGGTTAAAAAATCTAGATGATATATTTTTTGCGCTGATTAACCCGATATCTCGCATTTCAAAAACGCCAATTTCGCTAGTTGGCCCGAATCTGTTTTTAAAGCCACGCAGTATTCGAAGTTCTCTAGATGCATCGCCCTCAAAATATAAAACGGTGTCAACCATATGCTCAAGCACTCTAGGGCCGGCTATTGAGCCCTCTTTGGTGATATGACCGATAATAAAAATAGCAATATTTTTTTCTTTTGCCAGTCTCATCAACTCAAACGTAATTTGTCTAACCTGAGTTACAGAACCGGGCGCTGATGATATATCTTCTAAGTAAATGGTTTGAATAGAATCTATAATAATAAAATCATATTTTCTTGATTGTATTTCAGCTAAAATACTTTGTAATCTTATCTCGCTTAGTAAAAATAGTGTTTTTTCATTTGATTTTAATCTGTTTGAGCGTATTTTGATCTGAGTATGTGATTCTTCGCCTGTAACGTAGAGTACATTTTTACCCGTTGAGGCTATATTGGAGCCGACTTTAAGTAGTAGTGTTGATTTACCGACCCCGGGACTTCCTCCTATTAATGTTAAAGACCCGGGTACGATACCTCCGCCTAAAACTGTGTCTAGTTCACAATCTAGTGATGAATATTTAGGAATTTCCATCTCTACAACTTCGGTGATTGAAATAGCATGTTGTGTGAAATCTTGTCGTGATGATATATTTTTGATAATTTTTTGTTCTTGTTCATTTAATTCTATAAAAGAATCCCATGCACCGCAATTGGTGCATTTTCCCATCCACTTGGGTGTGGTCATACCGCAATGCTGACATTCAAAAAGAGTTTTTTGCTTGGCCATATTTTATCTTTTAGCTTGAATTTATAATATTTTAGTATAAAATCTTTTAAAGTTATAAAAAGATGTCATATTGCAATAAAATATGATTTTAAAGTACAAAAATTATTGATTTCAATCAAAAAATGGCGCGGTGGATGGGGTTCGAACCCACGACCCCCTGCGTGACAGGCAGGTATTCTAACCGACTGAACTACCACCGCTTATTTTAGTGAGATAATTAAAAAAGTTGTCATGTATAAATGGTGGGCACTACAAGACTCGAACTTGTGACATCTACCTTGTAAGGGTAGCGCTCTACCAACTGAGCTAAGCGCCCTAAAAAGGGAATAACAACACCAATAAACTGGCGACCCCTAAAGGATTTGAACCTCTGTCTCTACCATGAAGTGATAGCGTCCTTGGCCACTAGACGAAAGGGTCACTTTCATTGAGCAAGACTACAATAATGGTGGGCACTACAAGACTCGAACTTGTGACATCTACCTTGTAAGGGTAGCGCTCTACCAACTGAGCTAAGCGCCCTTTGATGCTTAAAATTTTTTTGATTTAGTTGTGTAATATTTCAATCAAAAAATGGCGCGGTGGATGGGGTTCGAACCCACGACCCCCTGCGTGACAGGCAGGTATTCTAACCGACTGAACTACCACCGCTTATTTTAGTTTAATATATGGTGTCCCGTGTTGGATTTGAACCAACGGCCACATCATTAAAAGTGACGTGCTCTACCAGCTGAGCTAACGAGACGAAATGGTTATCATAAATGCTTATGAGGGCGAAATTATAGGTAAATTGTACCATTTTGTCAAGTATTTTAATCTAAATCACCAAAAAAAAGATTTTTATCAACGCTTAATAACATTTTTATGGCATATAGTACGCTTTTAGTCTGAATATAATTTCTGTCCCCGCTTAAATAAAGTCTCTCTACCGTCTGATACGTTTTACTTCTGGCTGAGATAAAAACAGTACCGACCGGTTTGTCTTTTGTGCCTCCGGTTGGGCCAGCTATTCCGCTAATGCTTATCGCATAATCTGCATAGCTAACGCTAAGGGCACCTTCGCTCATCTGTTCAACCACATTGGCGCTCACTGCTCCATAGTCTTGCAGCGTCTGAGCATCTACGGCAAGCCAATTTTCTTTAATGGTATTTGAATACGTAACCAGTGATCCGTCATACACTGCTGAAGCACCGCTTTCTTTTGTGAAGGCACTCGCTAAAAGACCGCCGGTACAACTCTCTGCAAAAGTAATCTTTTTATGTTTTAGATTAAGACGCTCTATGATATATGCTATGATATTTGATGCAGCAATAATCTGAGTACTAAGCAAATGTTTGCTTGCGGCTATAAATTGTGTTACATTGCCATACTTTCTACCCCTTACATCAATTTGAAGCCATCCTTTGATAAGTGTACTAATTTCAATATCTACTTCATTGGTTTTTGCCAGTGAATCTAGAAGCGCAATTGCACTTTGTTTGTCTTCATCAAAAAGATGTATAACTGCATGTGAGTTTTCTTCTTCAAGCAGCAATAGAGGAAACTGCTCATCTTCATCTATTTGCAGTACATTAATGAGGCTTTGCTTATATCCTACAAGATAGCTGCGGTCCTCAAATAGTGTGCTAAAAGATGGTATAAGCATATCATCTTTTAAGATTTGATTGTCTGCTGTTATCGTGCATATTAATTTTCCTATTACACTAAAACTGGCTTTTGTGGTTATAATGATAAGCTTGTTTTGTGTTGAGAATTCTTTCTCAAGATGTAAAAACAAAGAATTATCATTGGCTTTAAAAAATGTAATCGAATGGATGGATGATATCTTTTTCTTAATCTGCCTTAAGATATATTCACGAAATATTGTATTATTTTGAAATATAAAACCGACAAATAGTAAATTTGTTTTCATGGTGTAGCCTTATTATTGGATGACTTATTATATCACATCAGTATGTTTTAAACACTTTAAGTGTAAAATGCAAAAAATATTTTTCTACAAAATGGGATTTAAATGGATTATAAAAATACATTATTACTACCGGCTACAACTTTTTTGATGCGCGGAAATTTGCCGAACAACGAACCAAAAAAATACAAATCCTGGTATGATAAAGATATTTATTCTAAAATGAAACAAAAGCGAAAGGGCAAAGAAACCTTTACCCTTCATGATGGTCCTCCGTATGCAAACGGGCACTTGCATATAGGTCATGCGCTAAATAAAATCTTAAAAGATATTATCGTAAAACAAAAGTATTTTTCCGGTAAAGATATCAGATATACTCCGGGCTGGGATTGTCATGGGCTTCCAATTGAACAGCAAGTAGAAAAGAAGCTGGGCGGAAAGCAAAAAAAAGAACTACTACAAACTTCTGAGATACGAAAGTTGTGCCGTGAGCATGCACAAAAATTTGTAAACATCCAACGTGATGAATTTAAACAATTGGGTGTGATAGCTGATTGGAATAATCCTTATGTGACTATGGACTATAAGTTTGAAGCAAATATCTATAGAACTTTATGTAGCGTGGCAAAGAGGGGACTGTTGAGAGAGCGTTCTAAACCTGTTTTTTGGAGCTGGGCGGAGAGGACTGCTTTAGCTGAAGCTGAAGTTGAATACAAGGATAAAGAAGATTACTCCATATATATAGCTTTCAAGTTGAGCGATGAAGCAAAAAAAGAGTTAAATCTTACCGGTAAAGCGTCAGTTGTTATCTGGACAACCACCCCTTGGACTATTCCTGCAAATACTGGTATATCTTTAAATCCAAATGAGCAATACGCACTTTTAGACAGCGGTTATATCGTTGCGCAAAAGCTTGTTGATTCTTTAAAAGAGCAGGGTGTCTTAGATGGCAAAATTGTTAAGGTGTTTGAAGCAAAATCTCTTAAAAATAAAAAAGCTATCAATCCATTAAATGGTAGAGAATCAATCATCGTTTTAGGTGAACATGTTCTAATGGATAACGGTACAGGCTGTGTTCATACGGCGCCTGGACATGGAGAGGATGATTATAAAGTAGGGCTTAAGTACGGACTTGAAGTTATTATGCCAGTAGATGAGACGGGATGCTTTGACAAGAGTGTCGATGAGTTGAAGCTTTTGCCAAATGCCAAAGATTTTATTGGTCGTCATATTTTTAAATCAAATGAAGATATTATCGAACTTTTAGGTAGCAGCGTGTTACATGTAAGCCGTTTTACCCACTCTTATCCACACTGCTGGAGATCTCATACACCGCTTATCTATAGAGCAACAAAGCAGTGGTTTATTTCAGTCGATGACAAACCAAAAGGACAAGATAAATCTCTGCGAGATATTGCGCTTGAGGGTATTTTACGAACAGATTTTTATCCTCAAACAGGAAAAAATCGTTTAACGTCTATGGTCGAAAATCGTCCCGATTGGTGTATATCACGTCAACGTGATTGGGGTGTACCTATTGCATTTTTCAAAATCAAAGAAACAGGCGAAGTGCTACTTGATGAAAAAGTTTTAAATTTTGTCGCTATGATATTTGAGATGCAAGGTAGTGATGCCTGGTATGATCTTGATATTTCTCAACTTTTATATCCAGGCAGTGGATATAAGCCTGAAGAGCTTGAGAAAATAACAGATATTTTAGATGTTTGGTTTGATAGCGGTTCTACTTGGAATACCGTCTTAAAATCGCGTAATTATGATGCAGGGTCGTATCCCGCTGATGTATATTTAGAAGGAAGTGATCAACATAGGGGTTGGTTTCAGTCTTCACTATTTTTAAGTTCGGCTATAGAATATCAGCCACCATATAAAAGTGTTATAACACATGGTTTTACCGTTGATGCCAAGGGTGAGAAAATGAGCAAATCAAAAGGCAATGTGATATCTCCAGATAAGGTTTTAAAAGAGTTTGGTTCTGAGATATTGAGATTGTGGGTTGCTTCTAGTGATTATCAGGGAGATTTGAAAATCTCTAACGATATCTTAAAGCAAATAGCTGAAAATTACCGTAAATTACGAAATACTTTTAGAATTATGCTTGCAAATATTAATGACCTTGACGAGATTGTAGATATTTGCGATATGAGTATTTTAGACAGATGGATAGTTCAAAAAGCCGGCAAAGTTTTTAACAATATCTCTAAAAACTTTGAAGAGTATAATTTTGTTCAAGCCATGATGGCGTTAAATAATTTTATAGTTAATGATTTAAGCGGAATATATATAGATATCACAAAAGACAGACTGTATTGTGACGGACAAAATGATATACACAGACGTGCTTCACAAAGTGCGTTAGCGCTTATTGCAAAATCTTTACTAGGTATAATCGCACCGATATTAACATATACGGCAGATGAGATACTAGAACATGCACCGCTCATTATAAAAGGGGACGCGGAAGATATTTTTGATATAGAGTATGTGCCTTTACATGTAGAGAGTGTAGATTTTGATGAGGCGTATATGCTAAAAGCAAGAGATACTTTTTTTGAAGCTATCGACACTTTGAAAAAAGATAAAAAGATTAAAAATACACTAGAAGTTGAAATTTCAACAGATTCAGATATCTTACATGGCATGCCAAATATAGAAGCTGAAGATTGGTTTGTTGTCTCAAGCGTGAATGAAAAAGATGTATATGAGGATGAATTGGCTCATTTTACCGTTAACGGCGATGAGTTTATCATTATACAGGCTCAGGGCTTTAAATGCCCTAGATGCTGGAAAATGACATCTAAAAAAGAAGATGAAGTGTGCAAGCGTTGCCGTAAGGTGTTAGATGCCTGATTTTTCACAGCCTGTTTCATCAGAATTTATCATGTGGACAGTTGTGGTTATTTTGGCTGTTGTTGGAATTGGGATTTATATGGTAAGAAAAGTTAAAAAATAAGGGAAGATGGATGATTACATTAAAAGAAGCGCTGACTTTGGATGATAATAAAATATCAAAATTAAAAGAGCAGTTAAAAAAGAGCATCGAATCTGATGCGCAGTTAAATGCATATATTGATATCCAAAATGTCGGCGATGGCGTGCCAATTGCCATAAAAGATAATATTCAAGTAAAAGAGTGGTCAGTTACCAGCGGTTCAAATATTTTACAAGGCTATATCGCACCATACAATGCAACAGTAATAACAAAACTATTACAAAGCGGTCTTAGTCCATTTGGCAGAACCAACATGGATGAGTTTGCTATGGGTTCAACGACTGAGAGTAGTTTTTACGGTAAAACTCTAAATCCAAAAAATCGTGATTGTGTACCCGGTGGAAGCAGCGGCGGAAGCGCGGCCGCAGTAGCTGCCGGTTTAGCCGTTGCAGCTCTTGGTAGCGATACGGGAGGATCTATCAGGCAACCGGCAGCATTTTGCGGTATAGTAGGCATGAAGCCAACTTATGGGCGTGTTAGTCGTTACGGTCTTGGGGCTTATGCTTCAAGTCTTGATCAAATAGGACCGATTACGCAAAATGTTGAAGATGCGGCAATTTTGTATGACATTATAAGTGGTTATGATACCAAAGACTCTACTAGCGCAAACGTACGATATAAAAAAGTAAGCAATATGCTGAATCCGGACAGGAAGTTACGTATTGCCGTATTGCCAAAATATATCAAAGATGCAAGCGCGGATGTACAAAAAGCTTATAATGATACTGTTGAGGCTTTAAGTAAAGATGGTCACACTATTGTAGAAAAAGAGATGGAAGATCCAAAATATGATATTTCAGCCTATTATATTACAGCTACTGCCGAAGCTGCTACAAATCTTGCCAGATATGACGGTATTAGATACGGTAATCAAAAAACAGGCAATAATCTAGAAGAGCTGTATGTAAAAACAAGAAGCGAAGGTTTTGGTGACGAGGTTAAACGGCGTATAATGCTTGGAAATTTTGTTCTCTCATCAGGATATTATGATGCATATTATGTTAAAGCTCAAAAAGTTCGTCATCTCATTAAAGATAATTATGCAAAAATATTTAAAAATGTAGATCTTATACTCTCACCCGTAGCCCCTGATACTGCTTATAAATTTGGAGCATTGCATAATCCTTTAGATATGTATCTAAGCGATATCTATACTATATCTATAAATCTAGCCGGATTGCCCGCAATATCTTTGCCTGTGGCAAATGCAAGTAACGGCATGCCAATCGGACTTCAACTCATAGCAAATGCTTTTGATGAGCAAACTCTTTTTGACGGAGCTATGTCGCTTGAGCGGCTGATGGGATACTGATATCTTGCAGTTTTGCTATCGTTTGAGCATATTTTACATGTTCATCTATTTTAATGAGTCTTTTTAACATATCTTTTTCACTGATTAAAACGATAGTAGAACCCATCTCAAAGCATCCAAAATCTTCACCTTTTTTTAAGTGTAAATCTGAATATTCGTACATGCTTGTTTGGCGGGCGTTTGCATTTGTTTTAATGCGCGGTTCAAATGAGATCTGCATAACCCCGACATTTAACGCACCGACAAGCACCATATAAAAAATTTTATCATTAAGTGTTTTACATTTCATCACAACACGCTCATTTTCTATAAAAAGATTAAGCCTCTTTTTTAATGACGGCATATTGACGGGATAAAGTTTCCCCGGTATGTGAATTATTCGCAGCACTTGGAGGTCAATTGGTGCATGGTAGCGATGGTAATCTTTTGGCGATAAGTACAGGTTTATAAAATCTCCACCATCAAGTAACATTTGCTCTTGTTTGCTAAAGTGTATGCCAAGCAGCTCATCTATTTTGTATCTCATGCCTTTTATCTGTAGTGCATAGCTATTTGTAATATTTCCACAATCTGTAATCAGTGCATCACATGGTGATATAAAATCATTCTCATTTTGACTGAAAATCCTTTGATGGCGTAGATGTCTGGTAAAGAGTTGATTTAATGTTTTATATGAAGCGGGATTTTGAAATTCATGCATATCCAATCCCATAAAATAAACATAGCTTTTGTTTATTATTTTTTGAAAAAACGGCTTAAATTCATGTGATGCAAATTTACCGAAATATTGTGACAATAGACTAGTTATGTGTTTACTCATATTTTTCTCCTAATTTACGTTTTGCTATCTCCTCTAGTAAGACGGTCGCATAAGAGCCTTTTGGAAGGGTAAAGTGAAGCTCATACCAGGCATCGTTTTCTTTGTACTCTCCTTCGACATCTTGAGGAAATATCCATGCGTATCGTCTGGTTCCGTTTGCTTGTATAGTTTGATTAAAATCTTTTTCTATAACTCCTGCTTCATCTTTACCAAGCCATGCTTTTTTACCGCACAAAAGCCCCGTGGGGGCGATATCATGAATATAAAATCTATCTATATCTTCTGTATCACCGTTAAAATCAAATAAGCATCCGTGTGGATAATGCTTTAAAACATCTCCCGATATTAGTTTAAACGGGTGTTTTTGCTGCTTCATCTGCTTAATGGTGTATAGTGAAAGATTTAATGTCTCAACTAGCTCGCTTGGCGTAAAATTTTCAATTAGTTTACTAATCTCTAGCCGCCTGCTTAGCCAAAGGTTAAACAGATGGCTTTGGTATGAATTGATTAAGAGTTTTTTCATCTTAACATTGCGCTCTTTTTTGAGCCCAAAAGCAATTTGTTCGCCCTGGATATAGTTATCTCCGTTTTTACCAAAACGCTGGTATCCAAAAAAATTAGGCATACCGTGTTGTTGAATCTGCTTTAATGCCAAATCAATTTTAGTCGCATTTGTGGGATTCACCTTCTTTAGGCGTATGAAAAATCTATTTCCTTTTAAATGACCTGTCTTGATTTTATTGTTATGGTATGTTGTTGAGAGTATTTTAATATCTGGATGAGAAAATGTCTCAAGTTGTTTTTCATATTTTTTATTGACAGAGATATATTGTTTAGTCATAGCAAACTTATCTTTTAAACCTGCATATCCTATCTCTTTGGCTTTGATGCCTAAAAAAACACAAAAAATATCAACCATCTCCCATGTAGTCAGATTTTTTTTTCTTACATGTAAAACAAGATGCTCCCCTTCGCCGCTAAATTCATAAAGAGGTATCTCATCAACTACAAAATCTCTCGGACTTTGTTTAAAAACAAAGTCAATGCTAGAATGGTTTAGGCTATAAAATCGGTTCATAATTACCTTTTAAAAATGGTTTGATTTGCATCTGTTTGTATATTTTTTTCTTTTAGCTTTTGCAAAAATAGTAAGCGGTGTTCTTGTTTGCTTAGCTCGTCTTAGGAGTGCTTTTTTGTCTTTAGCATTGAACCCAATAAGCATCTCATACTCTTCACCGCTACAACCCACCTCTTTGCTGATTTGTTTTAAAAAGCTAAACCCTAGATGATTTATAGATGACAGTTTACCCAAATCACTAAAAAGCCCATCTGAAATATCAAGCCCGCATGTTAAAAATCGTCTGCTTTTTGATATAAATTTATCTCTTAAAGCGATATTAACAAATTTTGATTTGAGATGAATCTTCCCACCGTTTAAGAGTTTTTTTAAATCTTTTTGCGAATTGCCTAGATTGCCTGTGTATGCTAGGAGATTGTTTGTCTTTAAGCCGTATCTTAGTAACGGTTTTTTTGTTTTTGATATTATAGTAATTGTGATGTCTAGTTTGATATTTTCTATGGTGTCGCCACCGATAATTTTTACACGATAGGCATTGGCGGCAGATCTAAAGCCCGATGCGAGTTGGTTTATCTGCTTTTTTGTGATATCCGGCGGCATAGCAATTGCTAAAAGGGCATACACGGGTGTAGCGTTCATTGCAATTGCATCACTTAGATTTACCATCATAGACTTAAAAGCTATCTGCTTTAGACTTAGCCACTGTCGCTTGAAATGGACATCTTCAAAAAAAGCGTCTTTAGAATATAAAAATTTTCCAATAAGCGCACCGTCATCTCCGATAAAACGGCTGTTTTTACCAATAATAGATATAAAATAATCCTCTAGGTTCATAATGACAGTGTATATAAATTTCAATTAAGGGGATGTTAAAGGATTTGAGAATAAAATAGGATAAATTTAACAAAAAGTAATATATATTATGAGGCTATCCATAAAATCAGTTTTTAAAAATATAACCATTTGGCTTGGTTTGCTAACTGTTTTGCTTGCCGTTATATCTTGGGCAGAGTTTCAAAGATATGAAGCACATGACAGGTTTGATGATTTATTAAAAATTCAAAAAACGGTTTTTAAAGTATCAGCTTTAAACAAAACCAATCCCTCTTATTCTGAAATTTTATTAAAAAGTTATATAGATACTATCTCAAATCAAATCCGAGAATTACATGAAGCTAGTAGTGGCGGTCTGTTTTGGGCATTATTGGATCAAGGGAAAATTCAGCGCGCAATAAAGATGCTTAGCGCATACATTGATCTTTATAATCAGGATATGAAAGCATATCTTTTAGCCTCAAATAAACAGCAGCGATATACTTTAGAAAAAGTGAAATCTGTACAAACTGAAATTATGATGCAAATCAAAGCGATAGAAGAGAGAATGATTCAAGCTGACTTTGTATTGACAGATAAATTTCAATGGATTGTTTATTGGACTTTCTTAATCTCTTTATTTGCTTTTTTATTTTACAGGCAAAGACTTAGAGCTATATACCTTTCTATTGAAGCATTGTACGGCATAAATACCGGTAATACATCAAAGGTAAAGACTCTCACGCAAGAAACAGAAGCGATAAAACAGAAAATGGCAAGAAGGCCTGTTGTAACAGAGAATCCATCAATGGTTGATCCAGTGACACAGATTAAAAACTACAAAGGAATGATGCACTCTTATGCCAATAAAAAAGGAATAAAAGAAAAGAATTTTACAGCAGTATGTCTATTTGAAATAGATAGTTTTGCACAAAATAATGACTTTTCACAGGAATTGGTCAATAATGTCTTAAAAAAGACAGCATCCATCTTATCTTTATATGAGCAGGCAACTGATGTTGTTGCGAGATTTGATTTTAACCAATTTATATTTATTGTATCAAGAGACACTAAAGCAAAAATGTTTCAAGAATGTGAATCTATAAGACAGAGTATTGAGGAGTTAAAATTTAAAACAAGAAAAGATAATATGACCTCTTTTACCGTAAGTGGAGGTTTTGTGATAAAACCTAGACATAAATCGCTGGATGATATATTTAAAGATGCATCAAAATTACTTCTTAGCGCGCAAAATAAAGGCGGCAATCAGATCATACAGATCAAAGATTACGCAGAGAATTTCTAATACTTTCATACTTCATAAGCGTCTGAGTGTCCAACTAAATATTTATAACAACCTGTTTTTTGTATAACTGTCTTTATTTTTTTTGAAAAAAAATCACGTTTTATATCTTGATATTATTATTAATATAATTACTATTTAAAGGTAGAATTAATATCTGCTTTGCTACAATTCAAATTCTACATTTTAGTAGAATATAAAAGAAGGGAGACGAGATAATGTCTGAACGTATTACTAAAAATATGGCTAGAAATATCTTTTATGTCGGAAGTGCTATATCGATTATAATTTTTATAGCCTTAATCATAAATACGGTTCATCAAATTCCAAAGCTAAGCAATGCTAAAGAGATGACGCCATCAGTTGTGCGGGGTAAACATATATGGGAGGTTAATGATTGCGCGGGATGCCATACTTTAGAGGGAGAGGGTGCTTTTTATGCTCCAGAACTTTGTGATGCCTTTCAACGTGACGGCGGAGGAAATGTAGCAGCATTTAAAGCATATCTAGCATCATGGATGGCGGCACAGCCTATAAAAGCTGACAATAGAAAAATGCCACAATTTAATTTAACAAAAAAACAGGTAAATGATCTTGCAGATTTTTTAATTTGGACATCTCATATTCATGATCATGACTGGCCACACAATATTCAAGGATAAGGGGAAAACATGAAATATAAATCACAAATGGTCGCAAAGCCATACTTTATTTTTGCATTAATACTACTTGCGGGACAGATTGTATTTGGGCTTATTGCTGGAATGCAGTATATTCACGGAGGTTTTTTATTTCCTGAAATTCCATTTAACGTAGCACGTATGGTGCATACAAATCTATTAATTGTTTTGATGCTATTTGCATTTATGGGCGCATCATATTATCTTGTTCCAGAAGAAGCGGAACGAGAGTTATGGAGTCCAATGCTGGCAAAAGTTATGTTTTGGATATTTGCAGTTGCCGGTATTTTAACAATACTAGGATATCTGTTGGTATCGTATTCAGAGTTGGCCAAAATTACGTTAAATTATCTGTTGCCGACTATGGGAAGAGGTTATCTGGAGCAACCAACTATTACAAAAATAGGAATTGTAGTCGTAGTTGTTGCTTTTATCTTAAATATAACTATGACAATCATTAAAGGTCGTAAGACTATTATTACCACAATGCTTCTTTTTGGGCTTTTTGGATTAGCATTTTTCTTTTTATTTGCTTTTTATAATCCCGCTAATCTTGTTATGAGTAAAACATTTTGGTGGTTTGTTGTGCATATGTGGGTGGAAGATACATGGGAGTTAATCGAAGCCGCTATTTTAGCATTTGTAGTTATTAAAGTGACCGGAGTTGATAGAGAACAGATTGATAAATGGCTTTATCTTATCGTTGCATCCACCTTAATAGCCGGACTTATGGGAGTAGGACATCATTACTATTTTATTGGTACTCCTAAATACTGGTTTTGGCTTGGAACCATATTTTCCGTTTTAGAAGTTGTACCTTTTTTCCTTATGATTATCTTTGTGTATCAAATGGTTAAAAAACGACGAATTAAACATGACAATGAAGCAGCGCTTACATGGGCAAAAGGAACGGCAGTTGTTGGTTTTATTGGCGCAGGTCTTTTAGGGCTCGCACTTTCTCCATATTTTATAAGCTACTTTACACATGGTACTCAGTTAGTTGCAGCTCATGGACATTTATCGTTTTTTGGCGCATACATTATGATAATGTTTACTATCATCTCTTATGCAATGCCAACTATGAGAGGCAGGCCGCATGGAAATTGTGCAAAAGCACAAAGAGTTGAGAAAATCGGTTTTTGGTTAATGGTTATTGGAGTATTTGGTATGGCTACGGCTTTGCTTATAGCAGGTTTTGTTCAGGTTGATTTACAAGAGTTGCCAAACAGTGCGCATGCGCTAACATTTGCACAAACTGTAACTAAAGAGATGCCTTGGTTTGTCATTCGTGAGGTTTTTGGTGTAGTAATTCTCATTGGGTTACTTACCTATTTTTACAGCTTTTTTGTTAAAGAGCCTAACGGAGCATAGATCATGGAAGAGTATATCGCTAAAAAATGGGCTAATTTTATAGAAAAAAGGAGTGACACGGGGCAATATTCATCTGCCCGTATCTATTTTGAAGATCAAAAAAAGTCACTTCAGCTTTTTTATCAGCTCTTTGGCGGTAAACAAAATAAAGAATTAAAAATAACTGATAAGCGTCCAATTGTAAAAAAAAGGACGCTGTTTGAAAAAGTTGCAGGTATAGGCAAAAATTTTGTACTATGCTGGCAAGATGACATGGCTTTACATCTGCCCGAATCATTAGCCTATTTTCCTACAAAAGAGTTGAATGAACTTCATTATATATGGTTGATAGGTATGTTATGCAATTTAACTGGCAATATTGACAACTTAGAAGAAGAAAACTTGTGCAGTACTGATAAATTAATCAGGCAGTTTCCTAAATTTAAAAATTTTTATAATTATGCATATTGGCATCTGGGTGTAATGGACGATAATTCTGTAAATCCGTTATGGATATATCCACCGCTTACCCAAAGAACACTGTCCACTCAAGAGGAGGATGACGCGGACTGTCAAAAAAACAGTAATAAATCTAAAAATGATACGCTTGAGCAAAAAAAACAGATTAATAAATCTGATGATAATAAAGCAGATGGAATGTTAATTTTTTTACCTGATTCTCCTGCTAGCTTTATGGAGCTTGTTAACGTGGATCGTGCGCAGGATGATAGTTTTGATGAAGACGCGCTGGAAAATGCCAAAGATTTAGATGAGATATCTTTAGGTAAAAAACAGGCAAATTTAGCAGCAAGAGTTAAAATGGATTTAAATGCAATAAATGATGATTTTGAAGTATATTTTATGGATGGCGGTCATTATATTGATGAATGGGACTATAAACAAGGAAAATATTTAAATAGCTATGTTCATATTAATCCGTCATGCAATCAAGATGTTACACCCATTGCATTACCTAAAAAATTAGTCAAGAGTGTTAAAAAAATCCAAAATGATTTGGATTTGATACACTTACAACGCACTAAAATTACCAATTTATCTTATGGTGATGATATTAATTTAGATAGTTGGATAGAATATAAAAGTTCGTCACAAAAATCTAGCCATATACAAAAATTCTATGAAAATTTTGAGAAAAAAACAAGAGATATCGCAACATTTATTTTAGCAGATGTTTCATTATCTACCGAAACCGGCATCACTCAGGATATGAGAGTTATTGATGTGATTAAAGAT
>JALVUF010000049.1 GCA_027023805.1 Helicobacteraceae bacterium | reverse complement strand
TAGTTGCTTACTTGCTTAGATTTCAATGATCTCAAACGATTAAAAATTGCTCTTTATTAGTCCTAAACATTAGGTCTATCCGTTTGTGGAGGGGAATTATAGGAGAATTTTTTGTTAATGTCAAGGGTAAAGACACAAATTACATTGCATCTTCGCCAAAGCGTTTTTTATAGTACTTTATAATACCCATTTTAACGATATCATTAAACACAAACCATACAAACGCATACACCCAAACATATATAGCCCATTCCCATCCTACGGCCGTCATTACATGTAAACCGTAAATTCCGGCCAATGTCCCACCAAAGGCGGTGATAAATGATGCTCCTAATAATTGCCAAGATGGCCATGCTCTTTTAAAAAACCAATCTGAAATTCTTGTATTAAATATCGTATAATGACCCGCAATAATAAGGTTGATGAAAAAAATTGTTTGCACAAAACCTAAATAAGATTTCATATTTTTAGGATCTACGCCTGCGGGGAGATCTGGAAAAATACTTGACGTTGGATGTGTTTTTAAATACACCATAACAATGTAAAAAAGCGTAAAGGAGCTAATAACACCCGCAATGCCAAGCCAACTAGATAGCACAAAGACACTTTTCATATTCCATCTGACTGGATTTAGTCGCACTCTTGTATTATCATATGCTATTGCCATGATAGGAATATCATTTAAAAGTGCCAACAATATAATCATAATGGCGGTAATAGGATAAAAGTTAAAAAGTACAATTGCCAAAGTAATAAAAAATATTATACGTATAGTTTCAGTTATCCTGTAAATAACATAACTTTTCATCCTCTCAAATACTATACGTGCCTGCTCAATCGCATCTACTATAACAGTTAGACCAGGTGCCATTAAAACAATATCAGCGGCAGCGCGTGCTGCGTCAGTTGCTCCACTTACCGCAATTCCACAATCTGCTTTTTTAAGTGCAGGAGCATCATTTACTCCATCGCCTGTCATACCTACTATATGGTTGGCTTTTTGTAGTTTATCAACAATAAAGTATTTATCTTCAGGGAAAACTTGGGCAAATCCGTCAGCGCTTTCAATCGCTTTTACGATTTCAGATTCGTGCTGCTTGATACTTCCCTGTGGCAAAGGTTTTGAATCTAGCTCTTTTTGAACGTTAGCAACTATATCATGAACTTCTTTATTTAATTTATCTTCATCAATATCTGACTGTACAGTTTTGACTATAGCACGAGATATCACTTCTGAGAGATAAAGATACTCTTTTGTGCTTTCACCTTTTAGTTGTTGAATATTTTCAATATCATCACCGATATTTAAAATACCCGAAATATATCTTGCAACAGAGATATTGTCGCCTGTTACCATCTTAACAGCTACATTTTTTGCATTTGCTTCTGCGATAGCTTCTTTTGAATCCTCTCTTGGCGGATCAAACAATGGTATAAGTCCTACAAAATGATACTCATCATCATCTTCTTTTTTAAAGCCGACACCAAGCGCACGAAAGCCTTTTTGAGCAAATGATTCAACTTGTTCATATGCTGCTTTTTTATCAAATTCCTTACTATTGCACTCTTCGATAATCACCTGTGGAGCACCTTTGGCATATGCCATACCGTCTGCAAAAATACCTTTAGTTTTTTTATGTACAGGATCAAAGGGAATATATTTTTCCATTTTTACTTTGGTAAATTTTTCGTCTAGATTGTGTTTATCCAGATAATCAAAAATAGGTGCCTCGATAGGGTCCTGATTTTCTTTTTTACTAGCATAAGCAGCGTAAAGCATCAAGTCATCTGCCGTAAAACCCTTAGCCAAATATGGTTCTGCCAAACTCATTTTGTTTTGTGTCAATGTTCCTGTTTTATCAGAACACAATATATCCATGCCGGCAGCTTCCTCAATAGCTGAAAGTTTTGTAACAATTGCTTCTTTAGTCGCTAAAACTCTAGCGCCAAGTGCCATGGTTACAGTTAAAACCGCGGGCATAGCAACAGGAATGGCAGCAATTGTTAATATCAGTGCAAAAATAAGAAGATCTAAAATCGGCTCATGCTTAACTACGCCATGATATATAATAATAGCAACAAGCACCAAGCTTACGATAATTAAAAAGTCACCGACTCTAATAACCATCTGTTGAAAATGTCCATGCTCCTCTTTTTGAGCTTTTGCAACCAACGCAACTGTTTTACCAAAATAGGTATTTAAAGCTGTTGCCGTGACGCGGGCTATCATCTCGCCTTGTTTTATAATAGCATTTGCATACAAATCATCTCCAGCTTGTTTGCTAACTGGTAGTGATTCACCCGTAAGTGCAGCTTGGTCAACTTGTAAAAAGTCGCCACCACCTAAAAGTTTACAATCAGCAGGCACTACATCGCCAATTTTCACCTTAATAATATCTTCAGGCACAATTTCTCGTGCATCAATACTTTGCCACTCTCCTTCTCGTAAGACTAAAGCCTTGCGTGCTAATTTTTTCTTTAAAACGGAGATAGCGCTAAGAGCTTTTGATTCTTGAAAGAAATCAACAAAAGCATTTATAAGTAACATTGCCAAAATAACTGCGAAATCTTCCCACCTTTTAGCAATCGCAGATAAAATGACCGCTACTTCAATCATCCACGGTATAGGTCCCCAAAATTTCATAAACAGCCTATGAAACCAAGTCTCCTCTTTTTCGCTAATCTCGTTATATCCAAATTTTTTAAGTTTCAGGGCAGCATCGTCTTTACTAAGCCCCTTTAAAGAATTTATATCTATCGCTTCTACATGTTTTGATGGCTTAGGTGTAGCATTGTTCACGCTTTTAGCGTTTGTTTGTTCGGTCATAGCCTCTCCTTTAATATAAATCACTTACATATCTATAATTTTAGCATATATCAAAGAAATGGATGGCAACTATTAATTATTTAGCTACGATATGTTGCAAAATTTTTTCTACTTTATCTTGAGGATTTATGGAGTTATATATAGGTCGCCCTACTACTATAAAATCTATATTGGCATTTTTGGCAAATTCTAAATCGGCTACTCGCTGTTGATCTTGACTGTCTTCACCAAAAGGTCGTATGCCTGGTGTTAAGGTAATAAAACTATTGGATGTCATGTTTTTAATGCTTATACTCTCATGTGCGCTGCAAACTACGCCGTCTAAATTACTTTCATACGCATCGATTGCAAACTGATCCGCTTTTTGCTTAATATCAAAACCGTAAATTTCTTTAAAATCATGATTATTAAATGAGGTTAATGCGGTAACGGCCAAAACAATTGGGCGATTGTCAAACTTTTTCAATCTCTGCATCACAGCTTGCATTGCCACTTTACCGGCTGATGCATGCACATTAAACATATCTACATGTAAAGATGCGATAGATTCTGCGGTATCTGCCATAGTGTTTGGAATATCATATAATTTTAAATCTAAAAAAATTTTAAAGTTTGGATTTATCTCTTTTATCTCCCGTATAAAGATATTACCGTCACGTATATAGGAGCGAAATCCAACTTTAAGCCATATGTTATATTTTGCAAGTGAGCGTACAAGCGTTAAATTTTCATCCATGCTAGGCATATCTAGTGCAACACAAAGCTCCATATCCCTACTGCCCAATCAACTCAGATATTGTTGCAACAACGCTAGGATCTTCAAGTGTAGAGATATCCTGCACTATAGCCTCGCCTTTTGCAAGTGAGCGCAAAATTCGTCTCATTATTTTCCCTGAACGTGTTTTTGGAAGCCCTGGTACAAATACTATATTCTCACATATGGCAATATTGCCTATCTCTTGTTTGATGATATCGTTAATAGTTTTAAACTCTTCAAGCTCGTCAGCCACACCGCTATCTGACTTTAATACGATATAAGCAAAAACGCCCTCTCCTTTTATCTTATCTGGCTTGCCCACAACTGCAACTTCTGCCACATTATCATACTTCTGAATCGCTGCTTCTATCTCTGCGGTGCCTAGTCTATGACCTGAGACGTTTATAACATCATCAGTGCGACCCGTTATTGTAATATATCCGTCATCATCATACATAGCACCGTCACCGGTAAAATATACAGGTTTTCCATCTTTTTTAACATCGGAAAAATAGGCTTTTATAAATCGTTCCTCATCTCTCCAGATACCTCTTACCATAGCCGGCCAAGGACGCGTAACACACATAAAACCTTTTTCTTCCGCCGGAACTCTCTCTCCTGCGTCATCTAGAATTTCAGCCATAATACCGGGCAGAGCAAATGTAGCACATCCCGGTTTAATCGGAGTAGCACCCGGAAGCGGTGAGATAATATGACCGCCTGTCTCAGTCTGCCAATATGTATCAACTATAGAGCATTTTGAATTTCCTACCGTTTCATAGTACCACATCCATGCAGATGGATCTATCGGTTCACCTACCGTTCCTAAAATCTTGAGACTTGAGAGATCATATTTTTTCGGCTCATCTTCTCCTACTTTATGCAAAACGCGTATAGCTGTTGGTGCCGTATAGAACTGATTGATCTTATACTCTTCAATCATTTTCCATGCACGTCCGGCATCAGGATAAGTAGGAACACCTTCAAACATTACCGTTGTAGCACCAATAGCAAGCGGTCCATAAACTATGTATGTATGTCCTGTAATCCAACCTATGTCCGCTGTGCACCAGTATGTATCGTTTTCTTTGACATCAAAAACCCATTCCATCGTCATTTGAGCCCAAAGAATATATCCTGCCTGATTATGCTGAACTCCCTTTGGTTTACCTGTGGAACCAGAAGTATATAATAAAAACAAAGGATCTTCGGCATCCATAATCTCCGGCTCACAAATAGATGATTCTTGCTCGATCACTTCATTATATGAATAATCGCGCCCCTCTACCCACTCAATATCTTCATTATTTCTTTGTATTACTAAAACTTTATCAACGGGTGTAGTGCCGGCTAATGCTTCATCAACAACAGGTTTCAACATATAAGGCTTGCCTTTACGAAAGGCGCCATCTGCCGTGATGACTATTTTTGCATCTGCATCCATAATACGCTCGCGAAGAGCTTTGCTTGAAAATCCTCCAAAAACAACTGAATGTATTGCACCGATTCTAGCACATGCCAGCATAGCATAAGCCGATTCCGGTATCATCGGCATATATATAACAACTCTGTCACCTTTTTTAACGTTAAATCTATTTTTGAGTAAATTTGCAAATTTATTGACATTGTATGATAGCTGCAGATATGTGATTATCTGTTGATCGCCACGGTCTCCTTCAAAAATGATAGCAGCTTTATTTTTACGAATAATTAAATGTCTGTCTATACACTGCGTTGATACATTTAATTTTCCACCCTCAAACCACCTTACAAAAGGAAATTTGCTCTCATCCAACACTTTTGTAAAAGGCTGATTCCAATTTAATTTCTCTTTTGCATGTGTACCCCAAAATCCCTCGTAATCCTCTTCTGCCCATTCTTGAAGATCATGATATTCGCACATATTTTTAATAGCTGCATTACGGCTTAAATCTTTGTTTGGCCTAAAAATCTGTTTTGCAGTATGTTGTGTTGACATTGCTCGTGTCCTTATTTTAAAATATTGTCATTAGTGTATTATAACCAAGGCAAAATGATTTTTTCTTAAAAAAAGCATTATGACTAAAATAATGGTTTAGAAATAATACTCAAATTAAGAATATTTAACTATAATTATGCACTTATACCAAACCCAGCTAAAGAGTAGG
>JALVUF010000048.1 GCA_027023805.1 Helicobacteraceae bacterium | reverse complement strand
CCTGAGTATCAAGGACTAAGATATTTACATTTTTTCCGCTAGCTAGCACATGATCTAATCCGCCATAGCCTATATCATAAGCCCATCCGTCACCGCCGATAATCCAAACTGATTTTTTCACAAGATATTCGCTAATATCCAAAAGTTCTTTGGCTTCATCACTTGAGAGTTTTTTCAACATATCTTCTAACTTTGCAACTCTTTTTCGTTGCAATTTTATATCTTGTTCAGTTTTTTGTACAGCATTAACAATCTCTTCAACCAAATCTTTGTCCAAAGCATCTTTTAATTCATTTAATAAAGTTAAAGCCCTATCTCTATGATTATCAATAGCGAGCCTAAAGCCCAAACCAAATTCGCCGTTATCTTCAAAAAGTGAATTTGACCAGGCGGGACCTTTGCCCTCTTTATTTTTCTTCCATGGAGTTGTCGGTAGATTGCCACCGTATATAGAACTACATCCTGTTGCATTTGCTACTATCATTCTATCCCCAAAAAGCTGAGTCGCAAGCTTTATATACGGTGTCTCGCCACATCCCGGACATGCACCGCTAAACTCAAAAAGAGGCTCTAAAAATTGTGCTTCTTTGGCGCTGTCATGTTTAACGATATCTCTATCAACTGTAGGCAAAGAGGTGAAAAAATTCCAAATTTTTGCTCCGCTCTCACGCAAGGGAAACTGATCGTGCATATTAATCGCTTTTAGATTTGTTTGGGACTTATTTTTAGCGGGACAAACCTCGACACACAAAGCACATCCCGTACAATCTTCAACTGAAACGGAGATATTATAAACTGCGTTCTCACCAAACTCTTTTCCTTTAGCCTCTGCATGTAAAAAGCCCTCAGGTGCGCCCTTTAGTAAAGATGCATCAAACACATTGGCGCGTATGACCGAATGCGGACAAACCTCAACACATTCATTGCACTGGATACAAACGTCAGGATCCCAAACAGGAACCTCTAGTCCAATATTTCTTTTTTCAAACTGCGTTGTTCCGCTTGGCCATGTTCCATCAGCCGGAAACTTAGATACCGGAATGCTATCGCCCATAAATGCACTCAACTTACGCGTAACTTCATCCACAAAAGGCGACATATCACCTTTTAAGATAGGTGATAAAGAGATATCACTATCTATATTTTTTAAAGAAGTATCTACTTTATATAAATTTTTAAGCGTACTGTCAACCGCATCATAATTCATCTTGACAATTAAGTCACTTTTTTTACCATAGGTTTTCTGAATTGATTTTTTAATGCTGTCTATTGCTTCATCTATAGGTAAAACTTTACTGATTGCAAAAAAGCATGTCTGCATGATAGTATTTATCCGCCTGCCCATGCCTGTTTGTTTTGCTATCTCATAAGCATCAATAGCATAAAAAATAATATCATTTTCTTTTATATACTGTTGAACAGTTTTTGGAAGTCTATGCCAGAGCTCATCTTTTGGATACGGGGTATTTAATAAAAACGTACCGCCCTTGCGAAGACGCGGTAAAATATCAAATTTTTCTAAAAATACAGCCTGATGAACGGCTAAAAAATTTGCTTTTTGTATGGCATAAGTTGATTTTATCTCTTTTGGAGAAATTCTTACATGCGATACCGTCATAGCGCCTGATTTTTTAGAATCATACACAAAATAACCTTGTGCGTATTTGTCGGTATCTGCTCCTATGATTTTAATCGTATTTTTATTTGCTCCAACTGTTCCGTCAGAGCCTAATCCATAAAACATCGCCTCATACATATCATCATTTTGCAAATAAAAATTCTCATCATAATCTAGTGAAGTATGTGTTACGTCATCATTAATACCGATAGTAAAATGTTTTTTGGGTGATGGTTTGCCCATCTCATCATATATGCCTTTTATCATGCCGGGAGTAAACTCTTTAGAAGATAGTCCAAACCTGCCGCCCATTACTTTTGGCATCTCAAACGGCAAAATATCACTGTTTTCAAAAAGCGCAGCTACAACGTCATGATAAAGCGGTTCACCTAAACTTCCTGATTCTTTTGTTCTATCTAAAACTGCTATGGTTTTTACTGTTTTAGGTAAAGCGGCGATAAACGCATCAACTGCAAAAGGAAGTGAGAGTCTGACTTTGATCATACCTACTTTTTCACCTTTATTTGCCAAATATTCTGCCGTCTCATCCGCTGTCTGGGCACCTGAGCCCATAAGCATGATGACTTTCGTGGCGTCTTTGGCACCAACATAATCAAAAAGATGATAAGCTCTGCCTGTAAGAGCGGCAAATCTATCCATCTGCTTTTGCAAAATTTTCGGTACTGCCAGATAATATTTATTTACAGATTCTCTGGTTTGAAAGTAAACATCAGGATTTTGGCTCGTTCCTCTAATAAATGGGTTATCAGGTGTCAGCGCTCTTTTTCTGTGAGCGCTTACAAGATCTGTATTTATCATCTTTTTAAGTATATTTTCACTTAATACCTCTATCTTGCTTACTTCATGTGAAGTTCTAAAACCATCAAAAAAGTGTAAAAACGGCACTCTTGCTTCAAGTGTTGCAGCTTGGGCAATTAGTGCAAAGTCATGAGCTTCTTGACCGCATCCTGATGCCAAAAGTGCAAATCCGGTTTGACGCACACCCATAACGTCTTGATGGTCTCCAAAGATAGATAAAGCTTGATTTGCAATACTTCTTGAAGCCACATGAAAGACTGTTGAAGTTAACTCACCGGCAATTTTATACATATTGGGAATCATCAAAAGTAAGCCTTGAGATGCAGTAAAAGTAGTAGTTATCGCTCCTGCTTGAAGTGCGCCGTGAACAGCTCCGCTGGCACCTCCTTCGCTTTGCATTTCATAAACCTCAGGCACCTGTCCAAAGATATTTTTCTCACCTTTTGAACTATAAACATCACTTAACTCACCCATAGGTGAAGCCGGCGTAATAGGATATATGGCTATAACTTCATTTATCTTATGAGCCACTCTTGCCACAGCCTCATTTGCATCAACCGTTATAAATGTTTTTTTCATACTCTTATCCTCGCTTACAAATTTAACAATTTCTTAGACAATCCCGCTATTTCCAATTCTTCATTTGTAGAAACTGTCATTACTTTTAAATTATACATCTTTAGTGATTTACTTATATGTTCTTTAGTTAACAAACTATGCTCACCGATACCTCCCGTTAAAACAACCCCGTTAACACTACCAAGAGTCATCATGTAACTGCCGATATATTTTATAATTTTATATATAAACATATCAAACGCAAGCATTGCTTTTTTATCGCCCTTGGCGTACAGTTTTTCTATCTCTCGTACATCGCTGATACCGCAGATACCTTTTAATCCGCTTTGTTTGTTTAAAACATTATTGACTTCTTCATCTGTTAAGTTTAATTTTTCTTTGATGTATAAAACAAGTGAAGCATCGATATCGCCGCATCTTGTACCCATTATAAGTCCCTCAAGCGGAGTAAATCCCATAGACGTATCCACGCTTTTGCCCTCTTTGATTGCACACACACTAGCACCATTGCCAAGATGCGCGGTAATGAGATTTAGCTCACTCAAATCTTTTCCTAAGAGTTTTGCCGCCTTTTTTGCCACATAATGATGCGATGTTCCGTGAAAACCATATCTTTTGACGCCCAAATCTTCATAGTAATTATACGGCAGTGCGTATCTGCTGGCAAAATCAGGAATACTTTGATGAAATGCCGTATCAAATACAGCGACTTGCGGAGTATTTGGTGAATGCTCTTTAATGGCTTTTATGCCTGCTAAATTTGAGGGGTTGTGTAGTGGTGCCAAAGCTGAGAGTTTGTCAATCTTTTGCATGACATCTTCATCTATCAAGATAGGTTCTTTAAAAAAATCTCCGCCGTGAACAACTCGGTGCCCTACAACTTTGATATCATCAAAAGTCTCAATAATGCCTTTTTCTATAAGTTCGTTAACTGTTTGTTTGATAGCGCTTAAATGATCTTTGATCTCCTCTTTTTCACCCTCATAAACCTTATCTAGCGTATTTAATTGAAATATTTTATACTTTATGGATGAACTGCCACTGTTTAAAACTAAAATCTTCATGCTCTCTCCTGCGCTTGAATTGCGGTAATTGCTATTGTATTTACTACATCTTCTACCAAACAGCCTCTGCTTAAATCATTAACCGGCTTCTTTAGTCCCTGTAGTACAGGACCGATCGCTACTGCGTTAGCGCTTCGTTGGACTGCTTTATAGGTTGTATTTCCTGTGTTTAAGTCCGGAAAAATAAAAACAGTTGCCCGTCCTGCCACTTTTGAATCAGGCATTTTTTCTTTTGCAACTGCAGCGTCAACTGCGGCATCATACTGCATAGGACCGTCTGCTAGTATGTCGCTTCTTGTTTGTTTTACTATATTTGTCGCATCTCTTACTTTTTGTACATCATCTCCGCTGCCTGAACTGCCTGTTGAGTAAGATATCATGGCTACTATAGGCTCAATACCAAATTTTTTAGCGGTGTCGTTTGAAGAGGCGGCAATAATTGCCAGCTCTTGTGGTGTCGGATCTTTATTTATAGCACAATCTCCAAAAACAAGCACTTTTGTATCAAGAGACATAAAAAACACACTAGACACCAAAGGTGTTTGCTCATTTGTTTTTATAATCTGCAGTGCCGGCCTTACCGTATCGGCAGTTGTATGAGTCGCACCGCAAACCATACCATCGGCATATCCCTGCTTTACCAGCATAGTCGCAAAATATGTGGTATTTGTCTGCATCAACTCTGTTGCATCTTCAAGAGTTATTCCCTTTGCTTTTCTTAGCTCATAAAATTTCTGCGCAAATTCGCTTTGTAGCTTCTGCTCATTTTTTTGATCAACAAACGAAGCCCTGCTGATATCTGCGCCTATTAAGGCGGCTCTTGCTTTAAACTCCTGCTCATCTCCTGCAAAAACTATATTTGCAATGCCTCTGCTTAAGATAATCTCAGCGGCTTTTATAATCCTGTCATCCACCTCTGTGAGAACAATCTTTTTAATGCTCCTTTTTGCTGTCTCAAAGAGCTTGTATTTAAACATAAGCGGGGTTTGAATCATACTATCCAAATTTCCAAACTTATCTAAAAAGAACTTTTTATCAATATATTGTTCTACTTTGCCTAAAATTTTTGAGAGATGATTTTTATCCATATACAAAATATCCGCACAGATATCATCTAGCTGTTTTACGGTATCCATAGTATCTGTTTTTACACTGAGTATCGGTACTTTATCGCTAAATCCATTTACCAAAGTATCCAGTTTTTTAGGAATGATGCCGCCTGTTAAAATCAGTGCGGATATGCTGGCGGAAGTCTTTGATGCAAACATGGCAAGAGCACATAAAATAATATCGCTTCTATCGCCTCCTACAATTATTAGGTCATCATGGTTTACATGTAAGATAAAGTTATCAACTCCCATAGCGGCTATTTTAATCTCCCTAACGCCTTTAATTACATTTGCTTTTATAATCTCTTTTGCACCAAGAGTGTCTTTGATCTGTTGCAGGCTTAAAAGATGCAAATCTTCGATATCCGGCACGCAAAACAGAGGATATTTTTTTTGTATCTGACCTTGCGATCGGTTAATTATAGTTGCTAAATGGATATTATTTGAGTTTTTTATATTGTGATAATTTATATCAATCTCGTCATCATTTACATAATTCATGATAGATACTATCGGTGAAGCTAGATTTTTTGCGATTTTTAGATTAATATCCTCGGTAAAGAGATCTAGTTCATCTTGGCTTATGCCGCAAATCAAAACAAAGTCATACTCTTTTAAAAGATTACTGTAATGCTCTATGATATTTTCTAAAAA
>JALVUF010000047.1 GCA_027023805.1 Helicobacteraceae bacterium | reverse complement strand
ATTCTTTTTTCTTGTGAAAAGAGATTATCTCATTCAAATCAAAATCAGTTACCAAATCACCGCTTATGATGATAAAAGAATCATCTTTTAGTATCTCTCTTGCCTGACCGACCGCTCCTGCTGTTCCGTAATCGGCATCAGGCAAAATATAGGATATTTTCACTCCCCATTTTTTACCGTCTTGAAAATAATCTTTAACGATTTCGGGCTTAAAAAAGAGTAAAATAACCACCTCTTTGATACCCGCTTTAATAACCTTTTTCAAAATATGCTCTACCATCGGAACATTAACAACATTTAGCATCGGCTTTGGTAAAGAAGTTGTCAGCGGCTGTATTCTTGTACCAAAACCACCCGCCATAATTACTGCTTTCATAAACCATCCTCACCTTAAATATATAGTCTTGCTTTAAAACTTAAATCAAACCATTATACACAAAAACAGTTAAATGTATGTGTCAAAAAACTTACATTTTAAAAAATACTGCTTCTACTATCTTCTGCGCTTCTTTTTGTAGTAACCTTAAATGTTCATTATCTACAAAACTCTCTGCGTATATTTTATATATCTCTTCAGTGCCTGATGGACGAAGAGCTACCCATCCGTTTTTAGTAACCAATTTCAATCCGCCTATTTTTGCACCGTTGTCCGCAATCGTTATAACCTTTTGTATCTCTTCGCCTGCAAGTGTTTTGTGAGTTATATCCTCTTTTGAAAGATTTTTTAAAATCTCTTTTTGTTTATGCGTTGCAGGAGCGTCAATTCTTGCATAAACGGGATTGCCAAATTTCTTTGTAAGGTCCTCATAGTAGCGTGCTGGATCTAGCCCTGTTTTTGCCAAAATCTCAACACTTAAAAGTGTCATTATCATGCCGTCTTTATCAGTACTCCATAACTCTTTGTTTTTTCTTAGATAACTAGCTCCTGCACTCTCCTCACCGCCAAAGAAAATCTCTTTATTACTAAGCGGATCTACAAACCATTTAAAGCCCACAGGTGTTTGGAAGACCTTTACGCCGTTATTTGCACAAACTCTATCTATCATGGAACTGCTAACAAGTGTTTTACCAACGCCAAGAGGCTTAAAATCTCTATGTTTACAAAGATAATCAATAGCGACACAGAGATAATGATTTGGATTTAAAAGCCCGCCGTATTTTGTTACTATGCCGTGTCTGTCAAAATCGGTATCATTACCAAAAGCTATATCAAAACTGTTTTTATGCTCTATCAAACCCTCCATTGCGTAAGGACTGGAACAGTCCATTCTGATTTTGCCATCTTTATCACAGTGCATAAATGAAAAAGTAAAATCGGCTCTATTGTGAAAAACTTCCATATTAAGATTATAATATTTTTTTATAGCATCATAATATGCCATACCGCTTCCGCCCATAGCATCCGCACCTATTTTGATATTTGATTTTTTGATAATATCCATATCTACGATATTTTGCAGATCTTTTACATAAGGCATAACAAAATCATAGGCGATTAAAAATTTTGAAGCCAGAGCCTCTTTTAGCGGCACTCTTTTTACATCTTTTAATCCATTTTTTAGTATTTCGTTTGCTCTATTTTGTATCTGGTTTGTAATCTGCTCATTTGCGGGTCCGCCGTTAGTGGAGTTGTATTTAAAACCTCCGTCACTTGGAGGATTGTGCGAAGGGGTGACAACTATTCCGTCACTGCCTGGATGAGTTAAAATAGCATAAGAGATAACAGGAGTCGGGGTATAACCAAAATCTTTTGCATAATAAACAGTTATCTCATTAGCACATAGCACCTCCAGTGCCGTTTTATGCGCAGGAGTTGAGAGAGCGTGTGTATCCATCCCGATAAAAAGCATATTTTTTACTTTATCTTTTCTATATTCAGCTACTGCTTGTGTTATCGCTAAAATATGATCTTCATTAAAACTACCGTCATTAGCGCTTCCTCGGTGCCCTGACGTTCCAAAAGAGACATGGTTGGATTCTTTTTGCATATCCGGCTTTATAGTATAATAATTACTTATCAAATCAGCCACATTGATTAAGATATCTTTGGGTGCTAATTTTCCTGCTAACTCACTTATCGCCATCTTAACCCCTTTGTTGATTTATTTTTATATCAAGCATTTGAGCCGCTTGTGCGATTGGATAAGAGGTCGGTGAAGAAGTAAGTAGCGGATGAGTAGCTACTTGCAGATTTATAAGCCCGTAAATGCTCACCCTATTTTCAATAGCCACGCCTATTACATTAATCATCTCGCCCACATCAATACCGCCGATTATCTGTGCGCCTACAACAACCCCGCTTCGCTTCATGCAAATCAGTTTAATCGTCTGTTTTCTTGAATTTGGAAGTTTATTTGGATGCTTATCATCAACTACAACAGTTGTCGCTTCAATATCCAGACCCTCTTTGTGTGCCATCTCCTGTGTTACTCCGGCTGACGCGAAGCAGGTATCTCCGATAACAGTCGAAAAAATCGCGATAGTCCCTGAAAAAGTTTTGGAATATTTAATGCCATACAACGCACTTACGGCTGTCCTGGCTTCTGCTGAAGCAGTTGATGCCAGCATGATGCCCGTTGTTCGCTTTGTTACAAAATCTCTTTTTTGGGCGCAATCTCCAGCAGCAAATACATCTTTTTTCACAGTTCTCATATATTCATCTACGTAGATAAAATCGCCTCTTAAAGAGATGCCGGTATCTTTTGCAAACGTAGTATCCGGTGCATACCCTACGGCAATAATAAGAGCATCGCATTTTATCTCTTCGCCGTTATCAGTTAAGATGGATGAAACTCTGCCGCCTGTGTCTTTTATCTCTTTTAAATGTGATCTGACGTGACTTATATCATCTTTTAAAATTATTTTTTCTATCAACTCTTTAAATTCACTGTCAAACGCCTTGCCTAAAAGCTGCTTGCCCACAAGTGAGATTGTTTTGCCTTTTTCATAAAGCTCCAGCGCCACTTCAAGACCTATAAAACCTGTTCCCACAATGGTTATATTTTGCGCAGATTGCAAATCTTTATAAGTAGCTTCAAGCTCCTTTGGATTTTTTGATACATAATGTATCCCTTCAATGTCACCGTGAGGAACTTTTTTTGGAGTAGAGCCTGTTGCGATAATGAGTTTATCGTACTTTATCGTCTCATTTGATGCCAAAGTTACGATTTTATCATCATAATTTGCATCTACGGCTCTGTCTATGAGCAACTCTATCCCGCTTTTTAACGCCATTTCACCACAAGGGACAAAATCATCTTCAAGTGAATCTAGTTTATTTCCAAATACATATGGAATACCGCAGGGAACGACATTTTCCTCGGTACTTTTTACAACAATTACTTTTTTATCCGGATAATAGGCTCTGCTTGACATTGATGAAACCATTCCTGCCGGTCCGCCGCCTATGATTAAAATATCGCACCTTTTCATGGTTTCTCCTAATATCTGTATGTTGTTAATGCATGCATGTACGAGCTTCGCTCAAACGCAGCCGGGTTATCGGTATGCTTTAAAGAGATACTACCTATCATCTGAGCAATTGATTTGTACTCTTTTTCAATCATCCACTGCTGTATAAACTCAAGCATTCTTGACACTTCGCTTATCCCTTTTTGAAATAAAACAGATGCAAAAGAGGTAGCTTTTGCTCCGCTCATAAGTGCTTTTAATACATCTTCTCCGCTATGGATGCCGGTATTTGCGCACAAGTCTATATCTAGTTGATTGTATAAAATTGCACACCATCTCAGCGTCTGGCTTAAACTCGAAGAGGATGTAAGATTTACCTTTGTTAGAGTCGTAAGTTCCTCTAGATCGATATCTACTAGTGTGGAATTATCAAAAATAGTAAGCCCGTCCACGCCGGCATCCTCAAACTGCTTTGCCGTAAAAGCGGGATTTGTAAAACAAGAATTCATCTTTAAGCTAAGAGGTATTTTTACATGTGCTCTTAAATCTTTTATAATTTTTATATACATCTCTTCAATCTCGCGTGGATTTAGAGTGGCGTCTGTGGGAACATATGTAACATTTAGCTCCAATGCATCTACTCCGGCATCTTGAAGCTTGGTTGCATAATCTATCCAACCGCCATCACTTACTCCGTTTAAACTCCCGATAACAGGAATATCCACACTTTGTTTTATATGAGCAACTTCTTCTAAATAAGCATCAGGACGAATATGATCAAAATCCTCATCTTGCGGAAAAAATTCTGTTGCTTCAGAAAACGAATCTCTGTTTCTAAATAAAAAATGATCTACCTGATGAATCTCTTTATTTATCTGCTCTTCAAAAATTGACTGCAACACAACCGCCGCTATACCGCTATCTTCCAGCTTTTTAACATTGTCAAGACTGCCCGTTAAAAGCGAAGAGGCGGCAATTAGCGGATTTTTAAGATTAAGTCCTAAATATTTTGTTGTTAAATCTACCATTATAATCTCCTATTGTATTGAATTGTAAGCATTATTTAGCTTATCTATTGATTGTTTTAACAGCCCGATTTCATCACCGCTACAATCTAAAAGCAGCTTTTTCTCCACACCCTCTTTTCCGACTACACAAGGCTGACTGATAGCTACATCCATGCATATATCTGTACAATTTTTCTCAAGTTTTGCCGAGAGTGTAAATATCTTTTTTTCATCATAAACGACAGCTTTTACAATCTTTGCGACTGCAACGCCGATAGCCTGTTTTGTAAAGCCTTTTTTATTTATAATCTCATACGCTCTGTTGCGGACTTTTTGCATGACATCATCTTTTATATCTTCAAATTGAGGCATATCTTTTAGCCTGATGGGTCCAATGTTTGCAACCGACCAAAGCGCAAATTCGCTATCTCCATGCTCTCCTACAACAAATGCATGAATGTTTTTTCTATTTATCCCCAACCTTAGCCCAAGCTCCTCTTTCAGGCGCATAGTATCAAGAACCGTTCCGCTGCCAAAAATTTTACTGCTCTTGCGCCTGCTTGTCTGCAAAGCAACTCTAGTTAGTACATCAACGGGATTTGTTACAATTAAAATATTTGATGACAAATCTACTTTATCGAGTTTTGCAACTATATCTTTTATGATTGAAACATTTTTAGACAACAAATCAAGTCTTGTTTGACCCTCTTTTTGTTTTGCGCCGACTGTGATAACTATAACCTCACACCCTTTTAGCTCACTTAGATTATCGGTTGCCATAATTGTAGTGCTGCCGTTTAAAAACGGTATGGCATCTTCAAGGTCGTACACTTCGCCAAGTGCCCTGTCTAATGTTCTGTTATAGATAATGAGCTCACCGGCAATATCAAGCAAAACAAGCGCATCCGCAATCCCGATACCTACATTTCCTGCACCTACAATACCTACTTTCATAATTTACTGCCGTACTCTTCTTCAAGAGTTTTATATCGTCTGTATTGTGTTTGCGCCGTATGCCTTGCCGTTTGTAAAAACTCTTTGGCTGAGTTTTTGTTCATTTTCTCAACCATTTTAAATCTTGTTTCATTATACATATAATCTTTTACATCGATTTTAGGACCCCTGTAATCAAGATGCATAGGATTTGTACCGCTGTCAATTAATCCCGGATTAAATCTAAATATCGGCCAAACACCACTGTTTACCGCATTTTTTTGCTGCTGCATACCGTATCTTAAATCATATCCGTGTGCAATGCATTGTGAATAAGCGATGATAATAGACACGCCGTCATAAGCCTCCGCTTCTACAAATGCTTTTGTTGTTGCCGTATTGTTGGCACCCATGGCAACTTTTGCCACATAAACATTTTCATAAGCCACAGCCATAGCTGCCAAATCTTTTGCAACTCCGCTCTTCCCGCCTGCTGCAAATTTTGCAACTGCACCCGTAGGTGTAGCCTTAGATTGTTGTCCGCCAGTATTTGAGTAAACCTGAGTATCAAGGACTAAGATATTTACATTTTTTCCGCTAGCTAGCACATGATCTAATCCGCCATAGCCTATATCATAAGCCCATCCGTCACCGCCGATAATCCAAACTGATTTTTTCACAAGATA
>JALVUF010000046.1 GCA_027023805.1 Helicobacteraceae bacterium | reverse complement strand
ATTTTACCCATATTGCAAAGTTTAACATTGTATGGTTAGAAAAAAGTTAGAAAATTTATTTCTTAATTTTTAAAGATACCGTATTTTAGGGGATTTTGAAGGTTTTAAAGTGGCTCCGGATACTGGATTCGAACCAGTGACCAAGTGATTAACAGTCACCTACTCTACCGCTGAGCTAATCCGGAATATAATTGAGCTGAAATTATAGGTAAAAGAGGCTTGATTGTCAAGATTTACGGCGTTTTCTTTGTAAATTTTGTGATGGAACTAAAAATTTTAGATTTCCATTTAGTTTTATTGATATTTTTTTGGATTTAATGAGGTTTTGTAGTCTTGTTTTTGATTCTTCATCAAACAACAGCTCTATATCTTTAAAGGTAAGAGGACGTTTGTCTAGTGTGTTGACAATCTCTTTATCGGTGTAGCTAGATATGTTAGACTCGGCATGTGTACGGGAGGCGATATGTATAGGCAAGGAAGAATCAAACTTATGCGATATATTTACTAAATCTGTGTAGCTAACGCCTTGTACGGGATAAGCAGGCGGTCTGTCAATTGTTCCGATATCGATACGAGTAACGTTGTGTAAAGTTTTTAAAAAACTATTTAACAGCTGTATCTCTTTATCTCCGTCGTTTAATCCATGAACAAAGAGTATCTCAATATAAAGCTCTTTTGTGTGCATATCTGCAAATTCTTTAACTTTACATGTAAGGTTTTTTATATCTATGCTTTTGTGCGGTCTATCTATCTTGGCAAATATCTCAGGACTTACCGCATCGAGTGAGAGTTTGACTTTGTCTAGCTTTAGCAGCGTGTTGAAGATATGAGAGTTTGTTAAAGCGGCACTATTGGTTAAAATTAGTATCTGGTATGATTTGTTTATGGCTTTTATTTTTTCGATTAATTTATCAAGATACGGATACAGGGTCGGTTCACCGTTTGCAGTTAGAGTTATAACGTCTATATAGGGGTGCTCTGCCAGAGCCTTTTGAAGCTCTTTTATGATTGTTTCCGGGTTGACAATATCTGTTTGTTTTAAAACAGCAGCAGCAGGAGCTAGCTCACAGTAAAGGCAGTCGAAATCACACTGCTTATATGCGGGTGAGAGGTCAATGCCAAGCGAGGTGCCAAATCTTCTGGATTGGATCGGCCCAAATATTATATTATTTTGCACTGACTCTATGGCATTCATTTACAAAATGCTTTGCATGATCAACTGGAACATCAGGGAGTATCCCGTGTCCTAGATTAAATATATGACGTTTGCCCTCCATGATAATATTTAATGCTTCTACAGACTCTGTTGTCGCTTCTTTTGAGTAAAGTCTGCAAGGCTCCATGTTGCCTTGCAGTACATATCTGTCTCCTAGCTTTTCTTTTGCCATCGCCATAGGAGTGGACCAGTCAACACCAAAAACATCAAAACTGCCATAGACTTTATCTAAAAAGCCTACAACACCTTTAGGGAATAATATTACAGGTATATGTGGATATTTTTCTTTGAGATAATCTACTATTTCTATCATATATTTCCAAGAAAACTCATCATATTTTGAAGGCTCTATAGCCGCCGCCCAACTATCAAAAATCTGAACTACATCTATACCGCTTTGTATCTGTTTTTCCATGTACAGTTTTACGACCTCGGTGATTTTTGTAAGTATCTTATGAAGCAGTTGCGGGTTTGTGTACATCATTTTTTTACAGATATTATATGTCTTGCTGCCTTGTCCTTCTATCATATAAGTTGCCAAAGTCCAGGGAGATCCCGTAAAACCAATTAGCGCTTTATCCTCGGCTAACTGTTCTTTGATAAGCCTAATAGTCTCATAAACATAAGTAATTTTGCTTGCCGCCTCATCGCCGCCTAATAGTTTGTCTAAATCAGACTCAAAGGCAATTGGCGCAGAAAATTTTGGACCCTCGCCTTTGATGAATGACAACTCCATGCCCATCTCATTTGGTACAACTAATATATCACTAAACATAATGCAAGCATCAACACCGACGATATCGACAGGTTGAAGTGATACTTCGCATGCTTTTTTAGGGTCATGACAAAGATTTAAAAAATCACCCGCACTTTGTCTTACTTTTTGGTACTGAGGTAGATATCTGCCGGCTTGCCTCATCATCCAAACGGGAGTATATGGAGTTTCTTTACCTAGACAGGCATCTATAAAAATTTTATTTGACATTAGTGGTTTCCTTTATGTAAAAAATATAAAGCTAACGATAACAACAGTATCGAAGCCGAAAAATATAGCATTTGCAAAGCGCCGATATATTGGGTGTGCAGTACGCGTTGAAAAAAGCTTACAACAAGCACCATGACTATAACTTTGGCAATTTTGTCTTTTAATTGATCCAGCGACTCAATATCAAGGACTTTTGCACCATGTTGCGTTTGTGATGCGGGATCTATTTTTGATATAAAAAGTTCATAAATACCAAATGCAAATATAAGTAAAACTACTCCTATAAGATATAAGTCCACCGCACCTATGATGGTTGAAACAACAGCATCATGAAAATCGGCTTCATGTTTATGTAAAAAAACTACACGATAAACATCAACCAGCATGCTCCAGATATTCATGCTCGCCACCAAAAACAAAACGGCTGAACTTAGCATTCCAAATATAACGGCGGCTATTGTAAAAAAACGACTGTTCCACAGGAGTGATTCAAAAATTCTTTCTATCATTAAGGTTATTCCTGCATTTTGATCCACTCAAGTGCAATTTTGACAGCATTTGTCGCAGCTCCTACTCTTAGATTATCCGCAACTACAAATAGATGCACGATAGAATCATCAAACATATCTTGTCTAATTCGTCCGACAAATGTTTCATTTTTATCAATACAGGCTGCCGGCATCGGGTATAGATTTTCGTTAGGGTTATCTAAGATAATAATATTTTTTGCTTTTGCAAGAGATGATTTTACATCATCAATGTTAACGGCTTGGGCGAACTTTACCGTTAGTGCCTCCGCATGTCCCCGCAGGGTAGGTACTCTTACGCATGTTGCGCTAAGAGGTATGCGTTGATGTAAAATTTTAGAGGTTTCATTAACCATTTTCATCTCCTCCTTTGTGTATCCGTTTTCTGTAAAAACGTCTATTTGAGGTATAACGTTTAGTGCTATTTGATGAGGAAATATCTCATGTTTGCTTTCATCAAGCTTGAATGCGAAAAAGTCCTGCATCTCATTGACAAGCTCTTGCATGGCAGATTTTCCTGCACCGGAGGTTGCCTGATAAGTTGCAACATCAACACGCTTTATTTCATAGCGGTCATGCAGGGGCTTGAGTGCTTGAACCATCTGTATAGTAGAACAGTTTGGATTTGCAATGATACCTGTTTGCTGCCATAATGATATATCCTGAGGATTTACCTCAGGAACAACCAGCGGAGTGTTTTCATCCATTCTAAAGTGACTTGTATTATCAACAACAACAGCACCCGCCCTGGCTGCATGCGGAGCAAATTTTGCAGAAACGCTTCCGCCCGCACTAAAAAGAGCGATATCAATCTCTTCATCTTCAAAAATATTTTCAGTTAATTCTTGTATCGGGATTTCTTGATTTTTAAATTCTACGGTCAGCCCGATACTTCTACTGCTTGCAAGTGGAAGAAGTTTTGCCACTGGAAAATCGGTTTCTTCTAGCACTCTAAGTATCTCTTCTCCAACTGCTCCGTTTGCACCTACGACTGCTACATTATATTTAATCATAATATTCTCCTAAAAATTTTTATAAACCTCTGTTGTGCAAATATAAACTGTCTGCCGTTATAATATTTGTTTCACTTAGTATGGCAGCTCTTTGCACAACAGAGATAAGCTCTCTGATATTTCCAGGCCATTTATATGCCAATAAATCAGCTTGCGCCTCCTGGCTAAATATTTTTTCTCCTAGTTTATACTCTTTGCAATTTTTTTCTAAAATATGCTTTGCAATTGGCAGTATCTCTTCTGTTCGTTCGCGAAGCGGCGGTATATTTAGAGGTATAGTATTTAAA
This sequence comes from Helicobacteraceae bacterium, assembly GCA_027023805.1. GTDB lineage: Bacteria > Campylobacterota > Campylobacteria > Campylobacterales > Sulfurimonadaceae > Hydrocurvibacter. The sequence goes on along the minus strand of JALVUF010000046.1, from coordinate 86,907 downwards.
CGATAATACAAATCTTCTCTAAATTCGCCATTTTGTATCTTTTGTACTAAATTTGCATTTGTAGCAGAAACTATGCGCACATCAATTTTGATCGGTTTTGATGATCCAAGAGGGCGTATCTCTTTTTCCTGCAGTGCACGTAAAAGTTTTGCCTGAACCGCATAGGGCATCTCTGCTATTTCATCTAGAAACAGAGTTCCGCCGTTGGCTTTTTCGAACTCACCAGGTTTTTTATCAACCGCATCGGTAAATGCCCCTTTTTCATATCCGAACAACTCACTCTCTATTAGATTGTCTGGAATGGCTGCCATATTAAGAGATATCATTGGTTTGTTTTTTCTATTTGAATGCTGATGGATATATGTTGCAAAAACTTCTTTTCCGACTCCGCTTTCGCCTTGGAGTAAAATGGAGACATCCGTTTTACTTACCTTGTTAGCTATATTTATGACTTTTAATAGTTTAGCAGAGGTGGCTATAAAAGTATCAGCGTTGTTGAGTTTAGGCTCTGTCTGTTTTGTTTTTTTAATGATTTGTGCCATTTTAGCTACTCTTTTGATGGCATCTATAAGCGTATCCACTTCAAATGGTTTTAACAAAAAATCTTTAACTCCTAAATGGATTGATTCTATAGCCCGCTGCAAGGTTGCGTTACCGGTCATGATGATGACATCATATCTGCCCTCAAGAGCTTTTATAAACTCAATACCATCCATTTTAGGCATGTTGATATCTGTGATAACTAGTTCAAAGCTATCATCCAGAACTTTTAGAGCGTCAACAGCATTTTTAAAGGTTGTTACTTCAAACTCCTTAAAATCAGCCATAGCTATCTGCAGTGATTTACGCATATTGATATCATCTTCCACAATAGCTATTTTCAAAATTTACCCCATGGTTTTATCTTAAAATGGCCGGTTAAAATAAACATTACAGATATTTATTTCGGCTTCGCGCTTAATGATGTGATTTTAACAAAATTTTGATTAAAATGGACTGTAAAACATTGCGGCTTAAGTGTTACTACGGTCATGGAGTGTTCAATATTATTATCAAAGGTTTCATTTGATTTTATCTCAAGACCGAGCTGTCTCATATATGAGCTAAAACCGTTAAAATGTTTTAAGATGATTGTTTTTAGATTTTTAGAGCCGTTTGTTTGTAGATTTAAAGATAAGCCATGTTTTAATGCGCACGGTACCATGGCGCGAGATATATAAAGTGAGCTGTTGGTTAAGATATTATTTGATACAACTCCTCTATATGAGATAATGTACTGGCTACCGTATAAATAAGATACGCAGCAAGCTATCGCGCAAATTGAGAGTAGGCGATTAGTATATCCATCTGTACTTCGCAAAGTCCATCTTTAAAGGTTGTGTTTTGTATATGTGCATTTCTTATCATAGCGTACACAGATGTTCTAACAGATGAGTTTTTAAGCATCATATTTTTAACGTAATCATGCCCCCGGACTCTTATGCCCTCGACTCTTGCTGCTATTTGTCTGTATGCATCTATTACAGCTGCACGTTTTGCCATAGCGTACGCTTGCGCAGGCGATGTTGTGTTAAGTGGAGCAACACCTTCCCCGGTTACGGTGATACGTATTGGATGGTGAGCTCTTAGTATTGGCGTAACACTGTTGCTAGTAGGAGTCTTTTTGTTGGGGATTTGAGTTGTAGTCGTTTGATTAAATACGTATGTAGTAGGTGGTGGTGGTGTTTGTGTGTGAAGTGCTGTACAAGATATGGTAAATAATCCAAGAAGTGATATCAAAAAAGCTGTAAATTTCATTTTATATTCCTATATAGTTATAGATTTACTGGAGTATAAGCATTTTATATTCCAGCTTTAAGACTATTTCTCTTCTTCGTCAGATACGTCCTCTGTTTTAGGACAACTGGAAATGCTGACGACATCATCTCCTTTTAAAATATATACTCCACTTGTATTTCTTGAAGATTTGGAGATGGTTTGCATATCAACGCGAATCATTTTACCTGTTTTTGTCAAAGCCATCATATCTAAACCTGTATCGACCATCAGGCATCCAACTACGTTTGATCCTGTTTTTTGATTAAGCTTCATAGCAATTACACCCGAACCGCCCCTGTTTGTAAGTCTGTATTCGCCTGCATCTGTACGTTTTCCGATACCCTTTTCGCTAACCATCAGTATCTCCTGCTCATCATTTGCTATGATATTGGCATCAACTACCTGATCGTCCGGTATTTTAAACTTGATGCCCCTGACACCTCTTGTAGAGCGACCTTGTTCGCGTATTTTTTCAATCTCAAATTTGATACACTGAGCCTTTTGTGTAACTATAAATAAATATCTTATCTCTTTTGTAGCGATTTTAGCTTTTACCAGCGCATCATCGTCATCAAGCACGATAGCCCTTACGCCATTGCTTCGTATATTTGAAAACTCAGATAAGTTTGTACGTTTTACAACACCCTTTTGGGTAAAAAAGACAACAGACTTTTCATGACTAAAATCTGTTGTAGGTATAATTGAGCGTATATTTTCATTGGCAATTAGATTTAAAAGATTTACAACGGCTTTACCTTTAGCTGTTCTGCTGCCTTCTGGAATGCGATAAACTTTCAACCAGTGAAGCTGTCCGCGGTCTGTGATGAATAGTAAAGTATCATGAGTGTTGCATGTAAAGAAACTTTCTATAAAGTCATCTTCATAAATCGTAACCGCTGTTTTGCCTTTACCGCCTCTTCTTTGCTTTTCATACTGCGCCAAAGGAACCCGTTTGATATATCCGCGATGAGTTATAGTTACTACCATAGGCTCATTTGGAATCAAATCTTCTATATCAATATCATCATAATCATCTTCGATAACGGTACGTCTGTCTTCGCTGTAGAGTTCAATCATCTCATCAAATTCATCAGATATTATCTTATGTAAAATATCTTCACTCTTTAAAATAGACTCCAAGTGAGCGACAAGTTTTAAAAGCTCGGCTAGTTCATTTTCAATCTTTTCTCTCTCAAGACCCGTCAATCTTCCAAGACGCATATCTACTATACTTTGGGCTTGTATGATAGAAAAATCAAACTCACTTACCAGATTGTCTCTGGCGTTTTCGATATTTGCACTTATCTTTATAACTTTTATAATCTCATCAATAATATCAAGAGCTTTTTTAAGACCTTCAAGTATATGTACTCTTGCTTTTGCTTTTTCAAGATCAAAAATCGTACGTCTGATTATAATTGTTTTGCGGTGGTTTATAAATTGTTTGAGTATCTCTTTTATGCCAAATATTTTAGGCTCTTGATTTAAGATAGAGAGCATAATGATACCAAAAGTGACTTGTAGATTTGTAGATTTAAATAGATTGTTTAAAATAATCTCACTCATTGCATCACGTTTTAGTTCTATAACAACACGAATACCGTCACGATCAGATTCATCTCTAATTTCTGAGATACCGTCTATCTGCTTGTCTTTAACAAGAGCTACGATGCTCTCAATCAGACGGGATTTGTTTACCTGATAAGGTAATTCATCAATAACGATAATTTCTTTATTGCCCTTTTTTTCTAAATGTGTTTTTGAGCGGATTTTGATACGTCCGCGTCCCGTAGAATAAGCATCTAAGATACCTTTTTTACCGAATATAATCCCGCCGGTAGGAAAATCAGGCGCTTGGATTATATCTATAAGCTCTATAAGCGTACAATCGGGATTAGCCAGTAGGAGTTTAAGCCCGTTTAATATCTCTTTTGGGTTATGTGGCGGGATATTAGTTGCCATACCTACGGCGATACCGCTTGAACCGTTAATAAGCAGGTTTGGCATGCGTGTCGGCAAGACTTCCGGTTCTTGCGTTGTGCCGTCATAATTTTCTATCATATTGACTGTATTTTTGTCTAAATCTTTTAACAGTTCGCCGGCATATTTGGTCATTCTTGCTTCTGTATAACGCATAGCAGCAGCATTGTCTCCATCGATAGAACCAAAGTTGCCTTGCCCGTCAACTAAAGGCATGCGCATTGAAAAAGGTTGTGCCATTCGTACAAGCGCATCATATACTGCCGTATCACCATGAGGATGATATTGACCTATAACATCACCGACAATACGGGCTGATTTTTTATATTTTGCTCCCGCTGAAAGATTTAGTTTGCTCATGGCGTAAAGAATGCGTCTATGTACAGGTTTTAATCCGTCACGAACATCAGGAAGCGCACGCCCTATAATCACACTCATTGAGTAATCAAGATAACTGCTTTGAAGAGTATCCTCTATATTAATATTTTGTATATCGCTACCGTCTAATAAATTGCTCATCAATCTTACCTATGCAGAATAATTTTATTTGCATTTTAGCATAAGTTGTCTTAGAAAAATCATTAACAGGCAATTACTTTGTGTTGATTAAAATTTAATCATTAAAACCGATTATCCTCTTTTCTTAAATGCTACAATATCGCTTGAAACATTCTGCTCATTTATATTTGAGCAACCAAGGAGAGATTGATGAAAAGATGGTTCTTAGCAGTTTTACTGTTTTTACCTTCACTTGCACTTGCAAGTGATAAGTTAAATACGGGTGATACGGCATGGATGATAATGGCAAGTGCGCTTGTTTTGCTGATGACACCTGCAGGTCTTGCACTGTTTTATGGAGGTATGACGCGTACTAAAAATATGTTAAATACATATTCTATGGTGTATGTAGGTTTTTCTATCGCATTTATAGTATGGATTATCGTAGGCTATTCTATAGCATTTGGAACTTCTGCAGGCGGGATTAATAATTTTTATGGCGGATTTACTAATATCTTTTTAAACGGGATTAAGTGGAATCAGCTTAGCGGGACTTATCCCACTTATGTATTTGTATTTTTTCAAGGCACATTTGCCGCTATTACCGTAGCAATTGCGAGCGGTTCTATTATTGATCGCATGAAATTCTCCACTTGGGTTATTTTTGCAGCTATATGGGTGCCTGTAGTATATGGTCCGATTGCTCATATGGTGTGGGGCGGAGGATATTTAATGAAACTTGGTGCTCTTGATTTTGCCGGTGGTACGGTTGTTCATATGAATGGCGGACTTGCCGGATTGGTGCTTGCATACTTTTTAGGTAAAAGAAAAGGGTATCCAATGATTGCTATGAAGCCTATGAGCGTTATGCTGACAGCCCTTGGAGCAGCTTTGCTTTGGTTTGGCTGGTACGGCTTTAATGCCGGTTCTGCATTTGGTGCAAACTTTATCGCCGGCTTAGCGGCACTAACAACCACGATAGCAACGGCGGCAGCGGCTGTTACATGGATTGTTATCGAATGGATTGTTTACAAAAAACCTACGCTGTTAGGTGCGGCTAGTGGCGTGGTTGCAGGATTGGTAGCTATTACTCCTGCTGCAGGTTTTGTTGGAGTAGGCGGTGCCTTTGCTATTGGAATGGGCGGCTCGGTTGTGGGTTATTTTGGTGTCGCTACCCTTAAGAAGATATTTGGATATGACGATAGTTTGGATGCTTTTGGTATTCACTTTTTAGGCGGACTCTGGGGAGCTATTGCTACAGGTATTTTTGCTCTTAATGATAAGGCGTTATTATGGGATGGTCCTTTAAAAGATCATAATGATAGATTAGGACAGATATGGGTTCAGATAGAATCAGCAGGCATAGTTGCTATTTATACACTAATTGGAACCATTGTAGTTTACTTGATAGCATCGGCAATTACAGGCGGTGGACGCGTAAGTACTGAGATAGAAGAGATGGGTCTAGATGAAACAATTCACGGTGAACGTGCATTTAACTTATAAAAGGGTAAAAACATGAAGAAAATAGAGGCCATAATAAAACCTTTTAAATTAGAAGATGTCAAGGATGCATTAGCAGAAATAGGTGTGACTGGAATGACTGTAACTGAAGTAAAAGGTTATGGTCGTCAAAAAGGTCATAGCGAACTTTATAGAGGTGCGGAGTATGTAGTAGATTTTCTTCCAAAGGTTGCTATGGAGATAATTATTTCTGCGGAATTGACAGATCAGGTAATAGAAACAATTATGAATGCGGCAAGAACAGGAAAAATAGGCGATGGTAAGATTTTTATCAGTAGTATCGATAAAATTGTACGTATTCGTACGGGTGAAACAGATAAAGAAGCTATATAAGTGAAACTTTGTTTTAGTTGTTAGCAAATCGTTAATATTTTGTGATACTATACTGCTTTAATTTTTCATACAAAGGTATATTAATGAGAGCAGTATGGTCTTTTGTCGTTCTTATGTTTTTCGGCGCTATTGGATTTATTTATTTTTCCCCATCTTTTAGTAGAACACCTCCAAAAATCATTATCAATTCAGGTAAGTTTACAAATCTAATAAAGCCAGTCAAAATTACTTTTATAGATAAAACGGGTATTAAAAAATATAAAGTGACTATAACAACTAATGGACAAACTATTGTGCTTGCTAAATCAGATGTGAACCCTGTTAAGGATGTTGTAAATGTAGATGTCAAATTGCCTTCCTCCCTGCCAAATGGACAAATAGTTTTAAACATAACGGTAAGCGATAACTCTAAATGGCATTTTTTCGCAGGCAACAAAACGTTTATGCGCATACCATTACAAGTTGATACTACTCCGCCAATGGTTTCGGTGGTAGATAACTCTTATGCGATAGGAAATGGCGGAAGTGCTGTTGCCGTGGTTCAGATAAGTGATAAAAATTTAAAAAGCGCATATATTTTAGTAAATAATAAATATAAGTTTCACTTAACTCCTTTTTATAAAAAAGGTTACTACGCTTCACTAATTGCATGGCCTTTTGGCAATAAAACTTTTAACGCAGAGGTAGTAGCAACAGATAACGCGGGTAACATCTCACAAGCTCAAGTACCGCTTTATTGGAAGAGCTATAAGTATAAAACGACTATCGTTAAAGTACCTAAGGCTTATATCTTATCAAAGGTTGTCAGCCTTTTAAGACGTGCAGGAATTAGCGCTCCTAGTGAACCGGGAGCTATATTTGCTAAAGCAAACAGTGTTTTACGCGTAAAAGATAATGATGAAATTAGCAAGCTAACTAGTAAAACAAGTAAAAATATGATTAGTTCTTTTAATATGCATGGTTTTAAACCGTTGCCCGGTTCTGCATTGGAAGCGTATTTTGCAGAACATAGAATGTATTATTACAATCATAAATTAATTTCTCAGTCATATCATCAAGGTATAGATATAGCCCGCTACGCGCATTCAAAAGTATATGCCAGCAACAGCGGCAAGATAACAACAAAAAGATGGTTGGATTTATATGGAAATGTGCTGATTATTAACCATAAATTTGGTCTATACACGCTTTTTGCCCACTTGTCTTCTTATCTCGTATCTAAGGGCGCTTTAGTGCATAGAGCAGAAGCGGTAGCAAGAGCGGGAGCTACAGGCGATGCTTTTGGCCCTCATTTACATTTTGGAGTTTATATACAAGGAAATGCTGTTAATCCGTTTGAATGGCTTGACGGCGGCTGGATTAAAACCAACATTACCAATGTCTTAAAAAAAGCAAAAAAAATTATTAACCAAACACAAAGCAATAACGGTAATTGATACAGTTTGTAGTATAATATACTCTATATGTATTGAGGAGTATATTATGTTAGATAGAATTTTGCTTCAAGTCGCCAAATATGCAATTCTACAACATTTGCATATAGAATATAAGATTGATAAAGCATCAATCTTAAAGACATATCAATATTTGAGCCGCAACGGGGCTTCATTTGTAACATTGCAATATGACAGTAGTCTTCGTGGATGTATAGGATCTATTATTGCCAGACGACCGTTGTTTGAAGATATATATAAAAATGCAATTGCTGCGGCATCTAAAGATCCTCGTTTTGCTCCTGTTACAAAAGAGGAATTAAATCATTTAACATTAGAGGTATCACTATTATCCGACCCGCAATACTTGCAATATCGTGATTTTAATGATTTGGCCGATAAAATAAAACCTTACAAAGATGGATTGATTTTAAGTTTTGGTCAATATCAGGGCACGTTTTTACCTCAGGTATGGGAACAGTTAAAAACACCTAAAGAATTTTTAGAACATTTAAGCTACAAAGCAGGTACAAATCCAACTGTCTATCAAGAGCATCCGGAAATTTATACATATCAAGTAGATGCTATAAAAGACAGGTTTGATAATATATAGACTTAATTTATAATAACAATATTGTTAATTAAGATAATTTTTGTCCTATTTGTTCTATAATACACTGTATAAAAGATATTAAAGGAGTTTTCATGGCACAAAATCATGTTGACAAAATTCTTTCACAAGATTATCAATTGGGATTTTCTGTGGACATAGAAGCAGATACGGTGCCTCCCGGTCTAAACGAAGATGTTCTCAGGTTTATCTCAACCAAAAAAAATGAGCCATCCTGGATGACTGATTTGCGGATAAAGGCTTTGCATAAATGGGAAGCTATGAAAGAGCCTAAGTGGGCGCATCTGAATTATAAGCCCGTTGATTATCAGAGTATTTCATATTTTTCGGCTCCAAAAAAAGCACCAAACAGTTTAGATGAGGTGGATGATAAGATATTAGAGGCTTATGAGAAATTAGGTATTCCTATCCAAGAGCAAAAAATGCTTGAAGGTATTGCAGTTGATGCTGTTTTTGATTCGGTATCTGTTAAAACAACATATTCAGAGACATTACAAGAAAAAGGTATTATTTTTTGCTCAATCTCTGAAGCTATGAGAGATCATCCGGAGTTGATACAAGAATATATGTTTTCTGTCGTGCCAATGACCGATAACTTTTATGCAGCATTAAATGCAGCTGTTTTTACAGACGGTACTTTTGTATATATACCAAAAAATGTTCGATGCCCTATGGAGCTTTCAACATATTTTCGTATCAATGCTAAAAATACAGGTCAGTTTGAACGTACCTTAATCATTGCGGATGAGGGAAGTTATGTTTCATACAACGAGGGTTGTTCAGCTCCGCAAAGAGATGATAATCAGCTCCACGCCGCAGTTGTTGAATTGATAGCCAAAAAAGATGCTGAAATAAAATACTCGACTATACAAAATTGGTATCCCGGTGATGATGAAGGTAAAGGCGGTATTTACAATCTAGTTACAAAACGTGGTTTGTGCGATGGAGATAACTCTAAGATTTCATGGACGCAGGTTGAAACCGGCTCGGCAATTACATGGAAATATCCAAGCTGTATCTTAAGGGGCGATGGTTCTGTCGGAGAATTTTACTCCGTTGCCGTTACTTCAAGAGCACAACAAGCAGATACAGGCACCAAAATGATTCATCTTGGTAAAAATACACGCTCAACTATTATATCTAAAGGTATTTCCGCCATGAAGGGTCAAAATACTTACCGTGGTTTAGTCAAAATAGGCTCTAATGCATCTGGTGCACGAAATTATAGCGAATGCGATAGTTTACTGATTGGTTCTGAGTGCGGGGCTCACACTTTTCCATATTTGGATTCTCAAAATCAAGCAGGTCAAATTGAGCATGAAGCTACTACGTCAAAAATTAGCGATGAGCAGTTGTTTTACTTAAGACAGCGCGGTATAAATGAAGAAAATGCGGTTTCAATGATAGTGCACGGATTTTGTAAGGGGGTTTTTGCACAGTTACCTATGGAGTTCGCGGTTGAAGCAAAAGAGTTGTTAAATTTAACATTAGAAGGAAGTGTAGGATGATGGATATAAAGAATTTACATGCAAAGATTGGTGAAAAATCTATTTTAAAAGGATTAAACCTTAAGCTACAAAAAGGTAAGGTTCACGCGATTATGGGACCAAACGGTGCCGGTAAATCAACTTTGTCAAAAGCGATAGTGGGTCATTTTGATGTTGAGGTTACTGAGGGTGAAATAGTATATAAAGATAAAAATATTTTAAATATGACACCGGAAGAAAGAGCATTGGACGGTATTTTTTTAAGTTTTCAAAATCCTATTGAAATCCCCGGTGTAAATAATGCCTATTTTTTACGCACTGCACTAAATGAAAAAGAGAAACATGAGGGTAAAAAGGAAACAAATGCCGCTCAGTTTTTAAAGCTCATGAGAAAAAAAGCAGAACAACTTGGTATGAAACCGGAATTAATCTCACGCTCTTTAAATGACGGTTTTTCAGGCGGTGAAAAAAAGCGTAATGAAATTTTACAGATGGAGATACTACAGCCGGACGTAATCATACTAGATGAGATTGACTCAGGACTGGATATTGATGCTCTAAGGGCTGTTTCTGAAGGTATTAACCGTATGAAAAATGATGAGAGAACATTCTTGGTTATAACTCACTATAGTCGTATTTTAGACTATATCAATCCTGATTTTATACATGTTCTTCAAGATGGCCAGATTGTAAAAACCGGTGGGGCAGAACTAGTTAAAACACTTGAAGCACAAGGATATGAAGCAATCCAAAAGGATCTGTAAATGCGACCGATTACTCTTGATATTATTAGTAGTAAGCATCCTTTGTCTAATCGCCTTAGCAAGCTAGGGTTGCCCGGCAATAAAACTGAGCAGTACAGACACTTTGCAATCAAGCCTATACTTGCAAAAGAATATAATCTAGCAAGTGTTAATGAGCAAAAACCTAAACAAGGTTTAAAGCTTATTATAAACAATGGAGCCGTCCAGGAGTATCCAGCAGGCGTTAAGATTAATTTTATTAAAGATTACAAGTTAAATAGTAATCATTTTGATGTACTTTATTATCTTTCACATGCTGCTTGTTCGGAGGTGATTTGTATTGAGATAGCAGATGATATTCATTTTGATATAGAACATCATTTTACACTTAGCAATACATTTTTACCATATAGACTTTGCGTGAAAACCGCTAGCAACAGTAAGGTAGAAATTTTTGAGAGTTTTTTTACTGATGGTACACAAGATAGTTTACTGTTGTATGGTATCGACGCATTGGTAGCTAGAGATAGTACAATGAGTTGGATACGTAATGAAAATTGCTCTGATGCGCAATCTGTGGTGATTGGTTCGCATTATTATGACATTGCAAAACAGGGCGCGCTGGAGCTAAAAACTTTTGATTTTGGCAGTGGAGTGGCATTGCATCTTTATGAAGTAGATTTAGATGAGCATTCATGGGTTGATGCAGTTCACCTGCTACTTGCTTTAAAAAATGCAAGACGGGGAAATGTGCTATTTATCAATCATAATAAACCATATGCCAAAAGCGTACAAGACGTTCGCACGATTTTAAAAGATAGTGCAAACGGTATATTTGACGGCAAGATACGCGTAGGACATGACGCAAAGTATTCTGATGCAAAACAAAATTCTCAGGCAATACTGCTGGGAGAAAAAGCATCAATGTATGCAAAGCCTCAGCTTGAAATATATACAGATGAGTTAGAGGCTTCGCATGGTTCTACTATAGGTCAGTTAGATGAAAATGCACTGTTTTATTTACGCTCACGAGGAATTTCGTTACAAGAAGCACAAAAAATAATTGTGTTGGCTTTTGCAAATAATTTTATTGGGACTATCGGCAATAAAGAGGATGCATCAAGAATATATGCAAGTTTTGAAGCATCTTATTATAGTTAATCAAATCAATATATACAAGGAAATAACATGACGATGGATGAGCAAGTAAAGCAATACAAAGAGGATTTAGAACTTTTTGCTGATAAAGACAGTAAAATGGAATATATTCTAGACTATGCTAAAGAGGGGCACGTACTAGATAAAGCGTATAAAACAGATGACAATATAGTCAAAGGTTGTTCATCTTTAGCTTGGTTGCATAAAGAGTTTAAAGATGGCAAAATTATTTTAGAAGCCGAGGGTGATTCAATCATAGCAAAAGGCATGTTGGTTATGCTATTGGCTATTTTTAATAACCGAACACCTCAAGAAATTTTAAATTTTAATACTAAAAAGCTTTTAGATATGGGTATTATGGAGCTTTTAAGTCCAGTCAGACAACAGGGTTTGGAAGCTTTTTTAAACCTTATTTATACATATGCAAATCAATGTAAGGGGTTATAAATGAAATCTTATGATAGTTTAAAAGAAAAAATTATTGAAAAACTAAAAGAAATTTACGATCCAGAAATTCCTGTAAATCTATATGATTTGGGCCTTATTTATAGCATAGATTGTGGAAAGGTTGAAGATAAGACAACATGTATTGTAACCATGACGCTAACATCTGCCACTTGTCCCGTTAGTGAGAGTATAGTAGATCAAGTACGAAATATAGGTTCACTGATTGAAGATGAACCAAATTTAACTATAGATCCAAATCTTGTCTTTGAACCGCCATGGTCTCAAGAAAACATGAGTGATGATGCTAAATTGCAATTAGGTATGCTTTAAGGGCTTATAAATTACATATATTATACAATTGACAAGCCGTAAATATTGCCCTAAAAAGTAAGAAGTATGCATTTTATAAAATATTTTGTTTTTTTATTGTTAGTCGGTGCTACTGCCGTATATGCAAATATTGATGCCAGATTGATAGGTGCTGCTATAAATGGTAATTATCTATTATCATCTGTATTAATCAAAAAAGGCGCTAATGTTAATATAAGAGATAGATATGGTGAAAGTCCATTAGTTAATGCGGCATATAGCGGTAGTTTAAAGACGGTAAAACTGCTGATAAGTCATGGGGCATATGTTAATATACGCAATGCTCATGGCGATACCGCGCTTGACAATGCAGCTTTTATAGGAGATTACAGTATCGTCAGATATCTTTTATCACATGGTGCAAATATACATATTAAAGATATATACGGTCAGACGGCTCTTGATTTTGCCAGCGCAGGCGGTAATTTAAAAATCGTAAAGCTGTTGATAGCCAAGGGTGCTAATGTAAATTGGCGAGATAAACATTATAAAACCGCCTTGGATTACGCATCGGTGACAGGTAATTTGGATATAGTTGAGTTTCTTATTTCTAAAGGCGCATATTTAAATATTAGAAACCGGCATGGGCATACCGCTCTAAAATTTGCAAAAGATGCAGGTAACGGGTTAACTGCACGCTACCTAAGACGCCATGGTGCGATTTTACGATAATTTATATAAGAGGATAAATGTAATGCATGTATCGTTTATACAAAAAATATTAATATTATCTGTTGGTTTTAGTACTTTACTTTTAGCAGACATAAATACTGAGCTGATGCTAGCGGCAAAACAGGGCAATATGGCAAAAGTAAAAAAATTAGTTGCCCGGGGTGCTAATGTGAACTATAAAAATAGTAGCGGCGACTCACCAATAAGTAATGCCGCATTTTACGGGCATATTAAAATAGTTAAATATTTAATGTCAAAAGGCTGTAAGATTTATGATGAGAGTCACAGCCATAAAGCTCTACCAAATTGGATTACCTTAGATTAAGATTTCTCATAAAATTATCGGCTATGGTGATGCTTCTTTGTTTAAAAATCAGCTATATGATACAAAAAACAAAAAGAAATAACATTAAATTTACCTGATTTTCAACAGTTTCAACTACTGCTTTTAAACAACTAGACAGTTTACTTAAAAAGTTTTTTGAAAATTTTGCTTAAATCATAATGAGAGTATTGCTGATAATAATTTTCAACTTCTTCCATAGTAGCATACTTTTTATCTGTGGATATTTTCTTATCTTTTGGGTTACTATTTTGTTGTTTTTTAAAAAAACTGAATTTCACTGCTCTAACTCACCAAACTGACCGATGCTAACCAATTTATCATATCTTTGCTGCAATCTAACTTCATCACTCATGGATCTCAATTTTGCAAGTTCTGTCAAAAAATAATCTCCCACTGCTTTGGCAGCACCAACCTTATCCCGATGTGCTCCAATTAGCGGCTCATCAATAACATCATCTATTAAGCCCTCTGATTTTAAATCTTCACTTGTTATTTTTAGAGCTTTTGTAGCTACTTCAACTTTTTTCGGATCATTCCATAAAATAGCAGAACACCCTTCTGGTGAGATAACACTAAACACAGAATATCTCATCATAGCCAATCTGTCTGCAACACCAATAGCTAGTGCTCCACCGCTGCCACCCTCACCTATAACAATAGAGATAGTTTGAGTATTTAATTTTGAGAGTTCAAGTAAATTTCTGGCAATTGCCTCACTTTGATTTCTCTCTTCAGCACCGATACCCGGATATGCGCCTGGAGTATCTATGAACATAAGTATCGGCAGATCAAATTTTTCAGCAAGCTTGCATGCTCGTAAAGCTTTGCGATAGCCCTCTGGGTGAGGCATACCAAAATTTCTCTTTAGTTTGTTTTTAGTTCCTCTGCCCTTTTGCTCGCCAATTACTACAACTCTTTCGTTGCCAATGTATCCAAGATAACATAAAATTGCGGGATCGTCACGAAATACTCTATCACCATGAATCTCATACTGGTTACGCATCAATATATTGATATAATCCAAGGCGTATGGGCGATCTGCATGTCTTGCTAATTGGAGCTTTTGATATGGAGATAAATTTTTATATGTTTTTGCAACCTCTTTATCTAAATCCTGAGATAAAATCTCTACAGCTTTATCATCATGTCTAACCTTAGCTGATACTATATCTTCTTGTATCTGTTTAATTTTTTGTTCAAATTCAAGATAGGTTGCCATGTATCATCCTTAAAGCTTCTTAAAAATCGCAACTCCGTTTGTACCGCCAAACCCAAAAGAATTACTCATGACCACATCCAGCGTAGCGGATCTTGCCTTGTTTGGAACAATATCTAGATCACAATCGGGATCAGGAGTGGTGTAGTTGATTGTCGGAGGAATAATTCCATCTCTCATAGCCATAAGCGATATAACAGCTTCTATGCCTCCAGCAGCACCTAAACAATGACCTATCTGTCCTTTAGTCGAACTTATTGGTGGGCATTTAGTATCTTTAAAAATCGTCTTGATAGCTGCTGTTTCATTTTTATCATTGACTGCCGTTGAAGTGCCATGTGCATTAATATAATCAATTTTAGGTTTTCCAGCCATTTCATATGCAGCTTTCATGGCACGCAATGGACCATCTAAACTAGGTGTCGTTATATGACTAGCATCGCCACTTTCTCCAAAACCTATAATCTCAGCATAGATATTAGCGCCTCTAGCTTTTGCGCTTTCATACTCTTCTAAGACGAGAGCTCCACTGCCCTCGCCCATAATAAAACCGTCTCTATTTGCATCAAAAGGACGGGATGCCTGTTTTGGATTGTCATTATTTGTTGAGAGTGCTTTCATGGCGGCAAATCCACCTACGCCCGCACCTGTTATCGCAGATTCTGCTGAAACGACTAACATCCTATCGGCACCATGACACATAATCGTTTTCGCTGCTTCGCTGATTGCGTGAGTGCCTGCGGCACATGCAGTTACGGCAGAAAGATTTGGACCTTTTAGATTATGAGCGATAGATACGAATCCGCCAAGCATATTAACAAGAGCCGACGGAATAAAAAAAGGAGATATTCGTCTTGGACCTTTTGTGTGAATAATTAATGATGTTTTCTCAATAGCAGGAAGACCGCCGATTCCTGAAGCTGCAACAATTCCAAAACGATCCATATCGATATTGCCGGCAAAATCGGCATCATTCATAGCTTCCTGTGCAGCTTTTAATCCTAGATGTATAAACCTATCGGCTTTTTTAACCTCTTTTGGTGCCATCACTGTTGTAGGATCAAAATCTTTTACTTCACCTGCTATTCTTACACTATAACTACTAGCATCAAATATGGATATAGTATCTATCCCGCATTCTCCGTCACAAATAGCTTTAAAAGACTCCTCTTTATTGTGACCTAACGCATTTATCATGCCCAGTCCCGTTACGACAACCCTTCTCATCAATAAATACTCCTTGCTTTTGTTTCATTAATATTCTTGTAAATAATAAAGTTACTTACAAGAATATTAATTTTGAAGCACACGGGCTTCAAAAAAAATAATTACTTTTCTTCTTTGCTTTGAATGTAATTTACTACATCTTGAACAGTTTGAATTTTTTCAGCCTCATCATCTGGGATTTCAATATCAAACTTCTCTTCAAGAGCCATTACAAGCTCAACTACGTCAAGGCTGTCAGCGCCTAAATCTTCAACAAACTTAGAATCCGGTTTAATCTCATCAGCATTAACACTTAGTTGTTCAACAACCACCTCTTTAATATCATCTATTAGCGCCATTATAGCTCCTATATTTAAATATAAATCACGAAATCATATCATAATTTACTTAATCTTAAAATAAAACGAATTACGCCATATTCATTCCGCCGTTTACTTTTAGCACCTCTCCTGTTATATAACTAGCATGATCAGATAGCAAAAATGCTACCGCCTCAGCTACTTCCAAAGCATTGCCAAAACGTCCCATCGGTATTTTGGATGTAAATGTTTTTTTGATATCGTTACTTAGTCCATCTGTCATATCGGTGGCTATAAAGCCGGGTGTTACGGCATTGTATCTGATACCGCTTGAAGCAGCCTCAATAGCAAAACTTTTAGTCATGGCAATCATGCCGCCTTTACTAGCAGCATAATTTGCCTGACCCGCATTTCCTGTTTCGCCTACGATTGATGCTATGTTTACGATTGAACCAAATTTTTTCTTCCGCATAACTTTCATGCCCTCACGACACCCTATAAAAGCAGAGGTTAAGTTAGCATCTATAACACTTGTAAAATCTTCAATTTTCATACGCAGGGCTAATTTGTCTTTAGTTATACCCGCATTATTAACAAGGTATGAAAGTTCTTCGTCACAATCTACGATTGTTTTGACAGCATCAACAAACGCACCCTCATCACCAACATCAAAGCCGATAACGGCAGCTTGACCACCTTTTTTTACAATCTCATCTTTAACCTCATCAGCTTCTTTAGCACCGCTTCTGTAGTTTATCCATACCTTTAATCCCTCACCCGCCAAAACTCTGGCAATATCCGCTCCTATACCGCGACTAGATCCTGTTATCAGCACATTTTTACCGCTAAACTTCATTATCATCCTTTTATTATTATATTAAACTCTCATCCATCTCTTGAGGCTTTGGTATCTCCATCAGCTTTAAAATAGTCGGTGCGATATTATTTAATCCTCCGTTATTTACATGCGTAATGCCATCTGCAGCAATGAAACACCAAACAGGACCGACGGTATGATTTGTAAGTATCTCTCCTTTGATATCTCTCATCAGCTCACAATTGCCATGATCAGATGTAATTACCACCCCATAACCTTTTTCTTTAGCAGCTTTAAGTATCCGCCCAACCTGCTTATCAACAGCTTCGACAGCCTGCACGGCAGCATTAAAATTGCCCGTATGTCCTACCATATCACCGTTAGCAAAGTTAACTACTATAAAATCGTAATCTTTTTTTATGCCATCAAGAACTGCATCGCCTACCTGCGGCGCACTCATTTGAGGCTGCATATCATAAGTTTTAACATTAGGACTTGGGATTAACACTCTATCCTCATTTGGATATGGCTCATCTATGCCGCCGTTAAAGAAAAAGGTCACATGTGCATATTTTTCAGTCTCTGCGGTATGAAGCTGTTTTAAACCATGACTTGAGATAACCTCAGCTAGCGTATGTTTTGGAACATCTTTTTTGAAGATAACGGGATATGTAAACTTTTTATCATATTCTGTCATAGTCACAAGATTTGTATTTATATATTTCCTTTTAAAGCCGTTAAAATTTTTATCGCCTATAGCTGAGGTTATCTCTCGAACTCTATCACTTCTAAAATTGGCGATAAGCACACTATCATCATCTTTAAAGCCTTTATAGTCTTCAAATGCTACAGGTTTGATAAACTCATCCGTCTCGCCTTTGTTGTAAGAATCTTGCACATACTCTTTAGCACTCATGCCGGTTTTTGGTGACGCATCTACAATCGCCTTATAACCTGCTTGTACTCTCTCCCATCTATTATCTCTATCCATTGTAAAAAACCGTCCACCGATTGAAGCAATCTGTATATTTTTATCTAAAATACCTTCAATCTGCTCAAGATAATGGAGTGCACTAACCGGTGAGACATCTCTGCCGTCTGTTATGAGATGCAAAAATACTTTAATACCGTGATTTGATGCTATTTTTGCTATCTGCAAAATATGCTCTATGTGAGAATGCACTCCACCGTCACTCATAAGACCCGCGACATGCAGTCTTTTAGATTTTTGCATTAAATCTTTAAACACTTCATTATCATGAATGCTTCCATCTTTTAAGGCAAGAGAAATCTTCACAAGGTCTTGATATAAAACCCGACCGCTTCCGATACTCATGTGCCCCACTTCAGAATTACCCATTTGACCTTCAGGCAATCCCACGCTTAACCCAAATGTATCTATTAAAGAGTGTGGAGTGTTTTTAAAAAGATAATCGTAAGCAGGCTTCTTTGCGCTCTCAAATGCATTAAATTTTTTCTGCTCGGCATATCCTATGCCGTCTGTAATAACCAAAATCGCCTTTTTTGCCAAAACATGACTCCTTTAAACAAATGATTAACACGATTATACTATAATACCCATTTGAAATTCGTTTAGGATATTGCTTGCTTTACTTACTCTACACTTTTTTTCATATAAACATCTTGGGATATTTAACCGTACGCAGTGCGATATCTTTTTTTTTGGGTTTGATGTTTACTCTTTTTTTTATGCCGCGTTTTATCGGGTGGGCGCAAAAGAAAAACAAAGTACAACCCATAAACAAATGGGTGCAAGAACATCACCATGACAAATCAAATACACCTACTATGGGCGGTGTTGTTTTTATAGGTTCGACTATTATAGCATCAATTATAAGCGTAAATTTAGAAAATAGTTTTGCTATTGGCGCAATGGCCGTTTTGCTGTTTTTTATGTTTATCGGTTATGGTGACGACTCAGATAAAATAAAATACAACAAAAACTCAGCCGGTCTCTCAGCTAAAGCTAAACTTGTTGCACAAATTCTAGGCGGTGCGGGCATATCGTTTTATTTGTACCATTTTACATCTTTAAATACAGAGTTTTATGTACCGTTTCTTAAAGAGCCTTTATTTAATCTGCATGCTTATGCAATGATTTTATGGACACTCGTTATAGTATCTGCTTCAAACGCGGTTAATTTAACTGACGGACTTGACGGGCTTGCTACCGTACCCTCACTCATAGCAATCGCATCACTTGGTTTTATAGTATATGCAACAGGTAATTATATAATCGGCGATTATCTTCTTATACCGTACTTTAATGTTGGTGAGGTCATGGTGGTATGTGCCGCACTTATGGGCTCACTTACCGGCTTTTTATGGTTTAACTGTAATCCTGCCGAGGTTTTTATGGGTGATAGCGGCTCTCTTAGTATCGGTGCTTTTATAGCTTACCTCTCCATTATCTCTAAAAGCGAGGTTTTGCTTTTACTTATCGGCTTTATATTTGTTATTGAAACACTCTCTGTTATCTTGCAGGTGGGCAGTTTTAAGCTGCGTAAAAAACGGATTTTTTTAATGGCACCGATTCATCACCATTTTGAGCAAAAAAAATGGTCGGAAAATAAAATTATTATACGATTTTGGATTATAGCTGCCATATCCAACATTATAGCTCTTATAACACTAAAGATACGCTAAATGCAGACTGTCTCACTCTTTGGATACGCAAAAACTACCAAAGCATTGGCTATGTATTTAAAACAAACTGCCAAAGATATAAAAATAGTATTTTATGATGATAAGATATCCAAACCATTTGTAGATGAAAACGGATTTATGCTAAGGCCGCCGTTTTTATTTGACAAGACACAATCCTCGCTAGAGATTCCATCACCCGGCATGCCTCCAAACCATACACTCATAAAGCAAGCGGCAAATCTTATAAGCGAATATGATTTTTTTGCCAAAGAGACGCCCTTTTGTATATGGATAAGCGGCACAAACGGAAAAACAACTACTACGCAGATGATGCAGCATCTGTTAAAAAAAAGAGGGAGTATATCCGGCGGTAATATAGGAGTGCCCCTTGCCCTGCTTGATAAAAAAGCCCCTATATGGATTTTAGAAACAAGCAGTTTTACTCTTTATTATACAAATACGGCAAAACCAAATCTGTATATCTTACTGCCTGTCACGCCGGATCATCTATTGTGGCATAAAAATCTGCAAAATTATATTAACACAAAATTAAAACCTCTTAATACGATGAAAGATGATGATCTTGCTATCGTACCTGAGATATATAAAGATAAGGTAACTTCAAACGGCAAAATTATCTTTTATAAAGATACAGCCGATCTAGCAAAGCAGTTAGAAATAGACACAAATAAAATAAGCTTCCAAGGTGTATTTTTACTTGATGCCTTGCTGGCACTGTCTGTTAGTAAGATTTTATTTAATGAGACAGATTATGACCTTATCAACTCCTTTGCTCTAGAAGCTCACCGCCAAGAAGAGCTGTATGATTCATATGGGCGTTTATGGGTAAATGACACAAAGGCTACCAACATTGATGCTTGCACAGCAGCATTAAAAAGATATAAAAACAGACATGTCCATCTTATTTTAGGCGGTGATGACAAGGGTGTTGATATGGTGGATCTATTTGATTATTTAGTAACCCTTGATGTAATAGTTTATGCTATTGGAAGCAATGCCTCTAAGCTACTGTCGCTTTGTAACAAATATACTCTTACATGTAAAGAGTGCAGCGATCTAAGCATAGCGGTCGATGAAATAAACAAAGAGCTGACAAAAGAGGATGTAGCGCTACTCTCACCGGCAGCTGCAAGCCTTGATCAGTTTACATCCTACAAGCACAGAGGTGATGAATTTAAAAAATTGGTTTTATCATTATGAACTTAAACGATTTGATTAAAAAAGACAATATACCGGTACCGGATGATTTTGCCTACAAAATACAAAGATATAAAGAGCATCTGTTTAAATGGAATAAAACCCACAATCTAACAGGAGCAAAAGATGAAAAAACTATTGATGAGTTTATCGTAGATTCACTCTTTGTGACTACATTTTTACCTATAGTCGATAATATCCTAGATATAGGAAGCGGTGCGGGTTTTCCGGGCATAATGCTGGCTTTAGCACTGCCAAACACAAAGATAACACTGGCCGAACCGCTTAAAAAGCGTGCTGCATTTTTACAGTTTATAAAAGCGGACTTGAAACTTACAAATATAGATGTAAAAAACTGCAGAGTGCAGGAGATTAAAAATCAAAAATTCGACATCATAACTTCGCGGGCGGTAAGTGACACGGCTATTTTAATCAACATGAGTCTGCCTCTAAGCCACCAAAATACAAAACTGCTGTTTTTTAAAGGTGAAAATGTATATAATGAAGTTAATAAAAAATACGATTATGAAATTATCAAAACCAAAAAAAGACACTATTTATTGATAAATAGCATCAAGGGAGATAAAAATGTTTAAATGGTTATTGGTTATTGGAGTGGTTTATCTTGTGTATAAATATTTTATTCAAAAACCTACACTTAGCAGTGGCTCTAAAACAGATCATAAAGAAAATCTGCAAAGCAATGATATGGTTCAATGCGATGAATGTCATATTTTTGTCTCCATCGATGAAGCTATTTTATCAAACGGTAAATATTACTGCTCAAAAGAGTGCTTAAAGAAAAAACGATGATACTGATAGGTCATAGGTTTATCGACAGCGAAGAGCTGTATCATATTGACGCAATCCAATCTATCTCCAAAACTCCTCCAAACAGTACGGTATATATTTTTTTTAATGAAGAAAATCTAGATATCATAAAGCACTGCGCTAAAAATGGGGTAAAGTTTGCTTTACATGTAAACAGTGTTGCAGAGCTTATATATGCTGAAAATCTAGGAGCAGCTTATATCACAGTTGATGCGCAAGACGCTAAAAATGCTCAGCAAATTGCAAATGAATATCTTTTTGATGCTAAGATATTAGCTCTTATAACAGATGAAGAGCAGATTGAAGAGTTGGCATATCAGGGGATAGACGGCGCGCTTTTTACGCACGCGATTATCAAGATCACTTCATAAACTCTAAAAACACTCAGCTTAGATAATAATTATTTTTACCTATTTAAATATAGATTTATATTACAAAAAATAAAAAACGATATAATTGCAAGCATGAATTATGTATCACTTTTAAAACAGCACAATCTAAAAGCAACTCCACAGAGGCTTGAAATATTGTCTATCATGCACCATAGCGGTCATATTGATGTGGATGGGCTCTTTAGCAAAATAATCCAAAGTTTTCCATCTATATCTCTTGCGACTTTGTATAAAAATCTTCACATAATGCTTAATTCAAATATTATTTTGGAGCTAAAACTTCCAAACACAAAGCCAAAATATGAACTCATCCAAGCTCCCCACGCTCACCTTTTATGCCAAAAATGCGGCAGTTGTATTGATTTATCGTTAGATATAGATTCACTCATGAAAGAAGTTGGCCAAAAAAGCGGTTACAAGCTGCATACAAGTACGCTGATTTTCAGCGGTTTATGTCCTAAGTGTCAAGACTACTAAGAGTAAAAATATAAAAAAACCACTACAATATTCATAAATCAATAAATTATACAATATATCTAACGATAAAAATTTTCTTTTAAGCATTAAGGATATATAATTTCAAAAGAAAAAAATTATTGTCTAAAAAGGAAAAAAATGAAATCTGTAGCTCTTAGCGGTTTAATAGCGGTATCACTTATGGCATCATCACTTATACATGAAGCAAAACAGGCGGGACTAAAACCGATTCCGTCAAATAAAAAGGCTTTATTCAAGCTTATCAATAATCCAAAAAATCCGATAACTAAAGCAAAAGTACATCTTGGCGAGCAGTTGTATTTTGATCCGAGACTCTCAGGAAGTGAGCATTTAAGCTGCAATGCTTGTCACCATATAGGGTTATACGGTGCTGATGGACTACCTGATGCGATCGGCAACAAATGGCGTCATAATATCCATCATCTAAACTCACCTACCGTGTATAATGCAGTTTTTAACAAACGACAATTTTGGGACGGCAGAGCTAAAAATCTTGAAACTCAGGCACAAGGTCCTCTTCAGGCACCGTTTGAGATGGCAGCTACTAAAACTCATGTAGTAAAAGTAGTGACATCTATCCCTAAATACAGAGAAGAATTTAAAAAAGCATACGGTAATAAAAAGATAACTTTTATCCTCATAGCCGATACTATCGCATCATTTGAGAGAACTCTAGTTACGCCCGCACCTTATGATAAATTTTTAAACGGTGATAAAAACGCTTTATCTCCTGTGCAGAAAAAAGGACTAAAAACTTTTATAAAATTAGGATGTGTTAGTTGCCATAACGGTATAAACCTAGGTGGAGAGATGCAGCCTTTTGGTATATATGCAAAATATAAATTTGCAAATATAGGAAACTTTAAAGGCAATAAAAACGGTCTTGTAAAAGTGCCGACACTAAGAAATATTTTAAAGACAGCCCCATATTTTCATAACGGTGCGGAAAAAACCATAACAGGTGCCATAAAAGAGATGGGGCGCATACAGTTAGGTATAAAAGTAACAAATAAACAAGCTCGCCTCATCAAAGAGTTTTTTAAATCATTGACCGGAAAAAGACCTGCTCTTGCATATCCTAAGATACCAGCATCAACATCTTCTACACCAAAGCCCCCAAAAGCGCCGCTTAAGCCAAATATAGATTATAAACTATAAACTGATACTATGCACACTTAGCTGTTACAGCTACAGTGTGTAAATTATGCTAAAATAGGCGTATGAATTTATTACGCTCATCCGTTTTTCGCCGCAGCATGCCTGCACTTTGGATATTGATACTCATGACCTCCATAGGACCCTTTGGAGATACGGAATATACACCATCATTGCCCGCAATAGCGCATGATTTACATGTAACATATACAGCGGTACAGCAGTCAATGACCGTGTATCTGTTGGCATATGCCGCTATGCAGCTTTTATATGGTCCTCTCTCAGATAAAATTGGTAGAAAACCGGTAGCTCTGTGGGGGGCTTTACTCTTTACCGCCGGCTCTTTTGTGTGTTACATCAGCAATACTCTTGATCTGCTGCTTCTTGGTCGCGCACTACAGGGTTTAGGCTCTTGTGCCGGTGCTATCATAAGTTCCGCCGCTGTTAGGGACAGTTTTGATAAAGACAAAATAGATATCATCTATACTAAAATTAATGCAGCCTTTGCCCTAGCCCCTGCGACCGGACCCATTGTAGGTGCCATAGTAGATGACAGATACGGTTGGCATGCCAACATGTTTATACTTTTAATCCTTGGCTCTTTGCTTTTAGTAGCAGTTTTATTGTTTTTTCCTGAGACACATATGCCTGATATGCGGCAAAAATTATCCCCCTCTTTTTTGTGGCACAATTATATAAAACTATTTGCACAAAAAGATTTCTTTCCTGCTATTTTTATAAACGGTATCGCCATAGGAGTGGTTTACACATCCCTAACAGAGGGTCCGGCACTTGTGACACATACTCTTGGATTATCATCAAAATGGATTGCCGTAGTTGCAATCGGTGTTTTAGTCGCTTTTACCATAGGCTCATTTGCGGGTATATACCTAGAGAAAAGATATCATTCTTGGTTTATAGTAAAGTTTGGATTACTGCTTATTGTTTTTGGTGCTTTTTTACTGGCACTATCTGGATATTTTAAAATTATATATCTCTACAGTACACTTTTGCCAATAATGCTTAGTTTTTCAGGTATCGCATTAGTAGTTCCAAACTCTATCTCAATAGCCATGATACCGTTTAAAAATACAGCAGGCACGGCATCGGCTATGGTTGGGTTTTCTCAGATGGGTATTGCCGCACTCTCCAATGTGGGAGTCAGTCTTTTGCCTTTTGGCCCAATCTATGCCTTAGCGATTATTTTTTCTCTTTTAGCAGGACTGGGACTATTGATATATTTCCTTAGACCCAGATGCATAAGCATCTTTCCATAAAAATTCATAAGTAATAATAGCGGCTATCGGAAGAGCCAATACCATGCCCGTGATGCCGTATATCACTCCGCTGCTAAGAACAAGCAGCAAAGCTATAGCTGGATGAATCTGTACATATCTGCCTACAAGAACAGGTGTTAACACAAGATTGTTTAAAAATTCAGCTATAAAAATTGTTACCATAACAATCACCAGCATCTTTATATCTGCTTCTAGCAACGCAAATACAAACGCCGGCAATGCTACAAGCAAAAGCGAAGCAAAAGGAATAGCACAAACAAGTCCGGCAATGATTGCCATCGGTAAAGCAATCGGAACACCTGCTAACTCCAGACCTACAGCATAAACAATGCCTGTCACCGTCATAACAAGAAGTTCTCCGTGGATAAACCTGCGTAAAATATAACTGCTTCTATTTAAAACAGCAAACACTTTAACATGATCTGCCTGTGGTATAAAACGCATAAGATTTGCCTGTAAATTCTTCCAATCAAGCAGCAGATAAAATGCAACTATAGGTATAATCATCAAATCAAGAAGTAATCCAAAAAATGAACTGGCGGTATTGATAACGCGACTTGGAGCCGACATAATATGCGCAATAAAAACACTCAGCTGCGAACCTATAGCAGAAAATAGTTTTGTAGGTGCTATTTTCATATGACTGTCAAAAATTGAAACCGCATGATAGAGTCGCTTGGAATATACAGGCATATTTGCCATAAATACATGTATCTGATGTTCTACCGTAGGTAAAAGGACTATAACAATACCTGCAGTAACTAAAGATATAAAACCAAAAAGCAGTATGATAGATATCCACCTAGGCATATATTTTGATATTTTATTTACAATGGGATGGAGTAAAAACGCTAATGACCAGGCTATAATAAAGGGCACTAAAATTGACTCTAAGAGATAAAAAATAAAACCTATTATTATAGAGATAACCAAAATAACAGAAAATCTGTAAACAGTTTTGTGCATTATACACCTTAATTAAATTATGATTCGTTTGATATACGCTCCCATACCAACTAAAATCTCATAACTTATTGTATCACAACTCTTGGCATACTCCAAAGCATTATTAAAAACACAAATACTCTCTTCATCGCTGTTAACTGAAATACTATCCATAGATATCTTTCCTAGTATTTTATAGCCATCTGCAGTAGTGTATCTATTAGAAGCCAAGCGTAGCAATCCATCTGCATAACCTACATCGTAAGTACTGATTTTTATCTGCCTATCTGCTTCAAACATACCGCCATATCCGACTTTTTGACCTTTTTGCAACACTCTTGTTGCAAGTCTTGAAGCATATAAGGACAAAACAGGCTCTAAATTATGCGTAAATAATGTATCGTTATTTTCTAAACATCCATAAGCGGCTATACCCACTCTAACCATGTCATGCATACACTCTCCTGCGCGAAACAGTGCTGCTGAATTTTGAGAGTGAAAAGACAGCTTAGTTATACCGTATGATTTAGCCGCTTGCAAAGCAATCTCTTTTATCTTTTTAAAATTTTCCTCCTGGATATACCACTCACAGGAGAGCTCATCTGCAGCTCTATGATGTGTAAAAACACCCTTTACATGTAAACCATGCCCAGTGCACATCTTAAAAGCTTCTTTAATTTCGTTAGCCCCAATGCCGTTTCTATGCATACCGCTGTCAACTTTGATCTCAACTTTAGCACCGCTTGGAAATTTAGATATCGCATCTAATGAGTTTACGGTATAAACGGTATTAGCGGGCATAACATCCGCAATACCTGTCAAAACTAAAATATAATCAAAAAACTCTGCTACAACTTCAGCCTCAGCTTCATGTCTTACAACCGCTTTTTTAATACCGTACTCTTTGCATAAAGCTGCCATCTGCAATAGACCGTGACCATATGCATTATCTTTTAAAACTATCGCTATTTTATCTTTGGATGATGATAATTGTGCGATAATATCAAGATTGTTAAAAAATGCTTTTTTATTGAGGTTAATATGAGCCATAATGAAATTATATCCCATTACAAGCAAACATCAAAACGCTTTATAGCCGAATTTGAACCGCAAAGTTTTATCCAAATCATTTTTCCTCATCAAAACACCGATTGGCACGACTATCTGGATGAAACCAAGCAAACATTTGTAAACATTGTACAGGCAATCAGCAGGTATGAAAAATGTGTCATCATATGCAACAGCGTAGAGCAAATCAAACAAAATTTTGCAAATAAGACAAATCTTAAATTTATACAATATGAAACAGATGATACCTGGGCCAGAGACTGCAGCGCCATTAGCGTTTTAGATAACGGACGGATAAAATTGTTAAATTTTAAGTTTAACGGCTGGGGCGGTAAGTTTGATGCAAGCAAAGATGATAAAATGTCTGAATCAATTGCCGATTTTTACGAAAATGAGATGATAAATATTGATTTTATTTTAGAAGGCGGCGGAATTGAGGGTAATGGCGAGGGGCTGCTTCTTACAACATCAAGATGTATGTTAAGCAGAAATAAAAACTTTGATAAAAACAGTATGACACAGTTTTTAAAATCAACTTTTGGTGCTTGTGATATTTTATATCTTAACCATGGATACTTAGTGGGTGATGATACCGATTCACACATAGACACACTTGCTAGATTTGTTGATAAAAAAACCATTATGTACGTTACATGTGAAGATGAAAAAGATGAACACTACAACGAACTAAAACAGATGCAAAATCAACTAACAACATTTGCCGGCAAATACAATCTCAATCTCATACCTCTTCCCATGCCCGAAGCCATCTATTATAATAATGAAAGGCTCCCCGCAACATATGCCAATTTTTTAATGATAAACGGTGCTGTTTTAGTACCTGTTTATAACGTCAAACAAGACAATGAAGCAATCAAAATCTTTAAAAACTTTTTTCTAAACAGAGATATCGTGCCCATAGACTGCTCTGTTTTAATACGCCAACACGGCTCACTACACTGCGTGAGTATGCAATTTGCTAAAACTGTTTCACTTTAGCAGGCTTTAAAAATAATTACAATATAATTACTTTATTGTTAATAAATAATAATTTTTAACAATAAAAAGAAACAGTGGAGGAGAAGATGATTCGTATTGTTGGATTTTTAATGGTTCTTATCACGATGTCTTGGAGCATGACTATATATGATGGGATACA
This sequence comes from Helicobacteraceae bacterium, assembly GCA_027023805.1. Lineage (GTDB taxonomy): Bacteria > Campylobacterota > Campylobacteria > Campylobacterales > Sulfurimonadaceae > Hydrocurvibacter. The sequence goes on along the minus strand of JALVUF010000046.1, from coordinate 58,678 downwards.
GGGACAAGATGTTGTAAATGTTTTACATAAACTAGGTTACTCTGCACGATTAACTACCGACAGCGGGGGAGATCCCAAAGTTATTACGAAAATGGAAGGTGTTACTAACTATATATATTTTTACGCCTGTCATGGCAGCAAGGGTAACAAGACTTGTAAATCAATTGAATTTTATGTTCCATTTGCAACCCCTCTGAGTGCGCAAAAAGCCTCAAAATGGAATGCAACAAGACGATTTAGCGATAGCTATACCGCAAAAGACGGGCATGCAAGACTTGAGGGTGATATTGAAACAGCTGGTGGAATCACACAAGCCAATCTTGTCCATATGATTGGATTATGGGATGATAATTTATCTGCATTTTTAAAATTTATCAATTGGTAGATTATAAATATTTAGCTATAATTCCCTGACATAAGGGAATTGTATTGTACGATAACAACCAAAAAACCAAAAAACTCGGAACTTTTTCTATTATGTCTGTCGGCATAGGAGGCATGATAGGAGGCGGTATATTTGCCGTCACGGGTCTTAGTATAGACATCACCAAAGGTGCCGCGCCGATTGCTTTTTTGATTGCTGGAATCGTAGCCCTGCTTACCGGCTATTCATATTTAAAATTAACACTTCAATTTCCTGGAGAAGGCGGAACCGTAACATATTTAAACAGAGCATATGGGAGTGGAATACTCACAGGGGCTGCAAATATACTGCTAATGTTTAGCTATGTTGTGTTAGTTGCAATCTATGCTTATGCGTTTGGAAGCTACGGCAGTAGTTTTGCATCCCATGCTCACCAAACTATCTATCTTCATATTCTTATCAACTTTGTAATAGTTATGCTGATTATAGTAAATCTTTTTGACCGGAAATTGGCAATTCCAATAGAGAATTTTTTCAATATCAGTAAACTTGTTTTACTTGGAATCTTTATAGTTGCGGGCTTTATAACTCCTATGCACTGGAGCCATCTCTCATCTCACACATATCCATCGGCTCTGGCTATCATAGCGGGTGCTATGCTTATTTTTTTAAATTATGAAGGTTTTGAGCTCATAGCAAATTTGGCAAAAGATGTAAAAAATCCAAAACGCTCCTTACCCATTGCATATATAGGTGGCATATTTATTGTTATGATTTTTTATGTATTAATAGCCATGGTCACAGTTAGTCATTTGACATTTGAGCAGGTGCAAAAGGCCAGTAGTGACGTACTCTCGCTAGCAGCTTCGCAAAGCCTTGGATATGTGGGTTTTACAGGCATCATCATAGCAGCACTCATGGCAACAAGTTCGGCGATAAATGCTACGTTTCAAAGCACCGGAAAACTTGTTTATATCATAGCAAAAACGGGGGAACTGCCAAAAGGACTTGAGAAAGAGATACGCAACCAACATTTCGAGGGTACATTAATAGCAGCTGCACTGGCGCTTTTTGTTGCAAACTTTATCCCTCTTGACGCAATTGCGACTATGGGCAGTGCCGGTTTTTTATTGATTTTTATGGCTATAAACATTGCAAATGCAAAACTTGCAAAACAAACCAACAGTAACATCTGGATATCAATAACAGCCGCACTTTTTACCGCTGCTGCAATTGTAGTGCTTTGCCTAAAAGTAGCAAGCAATCCCGCAACACGCTTTCATTTATATATCTTAATAGGCATGATTGTTTTTTCTTTTATTATAGAGCTTATATATAGAAAAATTACAAAAAGGACAATTCATCTTATTTGAACTTATAAAAGACTTAAATTCAGTTAATTATAAGTTTATACAGATATAATTTTGCCACTTTAAATAGGCAGAAGGTTCAAGTATGAAATTTACAAAAATTGCAACTCCTCAGCAGATTGAACAAAAATGGATTTTGATTGATGCTAAAGGAAAAACATTTGGACGTATCGTAACTGAAGTAGCGACACGTCTGCGCGGTAAGGACAAACCGTATTACACTCCAAATATCGATTGTGGCGATTATGTCGTTATCATCAATGCTTCACAAGCAGTATTTAACGGTCAAGGCAAAATTGCCGATAAGCAGTATTATACTCACAGTGGTTATTTTGGATCGACAAAAAGTGTAAAAATGACAGAGTTGCTGGCAAATAATCCTGAAAAATTATTTAAGCTTGCCACTCGCGGTATGTTACCAAAAACAAAATTAGGTGCAAAAATGCTCAAAAAATTAAAAGTGTATGCGGGCGAAAATCATCCTCATACTGCTCAAATAGCGAAGTAAGGAGCTAGAGTTGACAAAAAAAATATATGCAACGGGACGCCGTAAGTCTTCAATAGCAAAAGTGTGGTTAACCCCAGGCAGTGGGAAAATAGTAATCAATGGTCTTTCACTAGACGCATGGCTAGGTGGACTAGAGGCAAAGAAACTTCGCGTTAAACAGCCTTTAGTTCTTACTAAGCAAGACACACTAGTTGATATAACGGCTACTACACTAGGAGGCGGTTTCGGCGGACAGGCTGATGCACTTCGTCATGGTATTTCACGCGCACTTGTGAAATATGATGCATCTTTTAGAGCAATCTTAAAACCTGAGGGTATGATAACTCGTGATTCACGTACTGTTGAGCGTAAGAAACCGGGCCTCAAAAAAGCACGCCGTTCTCCTCAGTTTAGTAAACGTTAATCATATTATTACCGACTGCAAAAAGTGTTTTTACACGCTTTTTCATTTGGTAATTTTTCAACCATCTAGTAGTAAAAATCTTTCTTTTTTATAAACTTCTATCTCTAGTGTCAATACTGCTGTTATAAATAAAATCTTATATTTACCTTTTAGCTTTAATTTGCTATTATAAAGAGTATCTCAAAAACAATAAAAAGGAAGCTGCATGAGCCGATTTAACCAGAAAGCACAAGAGTGGGATTTATCAAGCATGAGACAATCAATTGCACAAAATGCCTACAATGCAATAATTAACAATATAGATTTAGATAAAGAGGACAGTGTCATTGATTTTGGAGCAGGCACCGGACTTTTAAGCAAAAAAATAGCTTTACATGTAAAAGAGTTACTGGCAATTGATTCATCAGAGAAAATGCTGCAAAAGCTAGATGAACTGCATATTAAAAACATACAAACACTGCATCAAGATATATCCAAATTTCAAACGGATAAAAAATTTAACGGTATCGTCAGCTCTATGACAATGCACCACATAAAAGATCTTGACATTTTGTTTGATAAACTATATCAATTACTAGATGAAAATGGATATATAGCAATAATTGACCTTATGAGTGAAGATGGATCCTTTCATACGGACAATGAAGGCGTTCATCATTTTGGTTTTAGTGAAAAAGATCTTACAAAACTAGTAAAAAAACATAACTTTAAAGATATAAAATATACAAAAATCTACACCGTCACAAAAGAGAATAGGCAATATGATATTTTTTTACTAAGTGCTAAAAAATGACCATATTGTTTGATTTAGACGGCACTCTTATTGACTCCACAGAAGCCATTTTGCAAAGTTTTCATTATTCGTATGATTTTTACGGTATGGCTTGTCCACCCGATAACCATATCAAAGCACAAATCGGTCATCCTCTTGATGTAATGTATAAACAAATCGGTTTAAAAGATAAAAAATTGATAAATAATATGGTTGACGCATATAAAGAGCACTACAGAGAAATTTCCACCGAAAAAACAACTTTACTCCCTTTTGCCAAAGAAGCCGTTATGCTTGCAAGCAGACATGCAACGCTAGGCATAGTCACTACAAAAACATCAAAGTACTCCAAAGTTTTAATGGAACATTTTAAACTCATGGAGTATTTTGATACTTTAATTGGACGCGAAGATGTCATAAATCCAAAGCCAAGTAGCGAACCTATTGAAAAGGCTATTAGTTTCTTAAATGTAGATAAAAGTAATTGCTGGATGATAGGAGACACAAGAATGGATATGCAATGCGCTATCAATGCTAATGTTAGGGGCGTGGGCGTTATCGGTGAATACGAGACTACACAAGAGTTACAAAAATATACTAATATAATTAAACCAAATGCATTAGAAGCCGTCAAAAAAATTATCTCACTGATATAGAGGATGATTTTTATCACTTTTAAAAATATTATGACTCAAACAAGCTGTATTTAAGACCAAGTTGCCTAAAATACATAACACACAATAATTTTTAAATCTTAAGAGCAAGGGGAAATTATGCTAGAAATAAGGTGGCACAGCCGTGCAGGACAAGGCGCTGTAACCGGCGCAAAAGGATTGGCCGATGTGGTTTCGACAACAGGTAAAGAAGTACAGGCTTTTGCATTTTACGGATCTGCAAAACGCGGTGCAGCAATGACTGCTTATAACCGTGTTGATGAAAAGCCAATAAAAAATCATGAAAAATATATGAATCCTGATTATATTTTCGTTATAGACCCTGCATTGGTATATACGACCGATGTAACGATAAATGATAAAGAAAACACCACATATATCATAACAACACATATGAATACAAAAGAGCTTATTGAGTCTCAACCAAAATTAGCAGGTAAAAAAGTTTATACCGTTGATTGTATCAAAATAGCGCAAGAGACTATCGGACGCGCTATTCCAAATACACCGATGCTTGGTGCGTTTATGAAAATTTCTAAAATGTACGATATTGAATTTTTTAAAGAGAATATGAAACGTATTTTAGCAAAATTGCCTCAAAAGATTGTTGATGCAAATATGCTTGCAATTCAACGCGCGTATGATGAAGTCAAATAAGGAGTAAATGATGGCAGAACAAGGATGGGATGAATTTGAAATAGGTGCGATGCTTCGTTCTTTTAACGGTGAAGCAAAGGATGTTGCGTTAACGCTGCAAGAAGATAGAGATTATTCGTCAAACAACTCGTTTACCGCGAGTGTTGCCGATTGGCGTATCAAAAAACCCGTGTTTAATAAAGATTATTGCATAGACTGTCAATTTTGCTGGGTATATTGTCCCGATATCTCAATTATCTCCCGTGATAAAAAGATGATCGGCATTGATATGGATCATTGTAAGGGCTGCGGTATTTGCGTTGAAGTATGCCCTACAAATCCAAAATCACTGCTTATGTATTCAGAGCAAACAGATGAAGAGCAGGCTCTTGCCGCTTGGCCTAGTAAAGATGAAGGAGAAAAATAATGGCATTTGATAAACTAGAATTGCGTGATATTGAAGTATGGGACGGAAACCTTGCAGTTGCACAGGCCATGAGACAGGTTCAAATAGACGTTGTTGCAGCCTATCCTATTACTCCGTCAACTCCAATTGTTGAGGGTTATGCAAAATTTTTAGCAGACGGATATATAGAGGGTGAGTTTGTTATGGTCGAATCAGAACATGCTGCAATGAGTGGATGTATCGGAGCTTCTGCGGCCGGTGGACGAGTGGCTACTGCCACGTCAAGTCAAGGATTCGCTCTTATGGTAGAAACACTATACCAGGCATCTGGTATGCGTCTGCCTATCGTTTTAAACGTTGTAAACCGTGCCTTAGCGGCTCCGCTTAATGTAAACGGTGATCATTCAGATATGTATCTAGGTCGTGATAGCGGATGGATTCAATTTGATGCTTATAACGCACAAGAAGCATATGATCTAAATTTTATAGCATTTAAAGTGGCAGAAGATCATAGCGTCAGGCTTCCGGCTATGGTACATCAGGATGGATTTTTAACATCACACACTGCCCAAGGAGTCAAAACAATAACTGACGATGCAGCATACAATTTTGTAGGTGAATTTAAGCCGATGAACGATATGCTTGATTTAGATCACCCTGTAACTCATGGTGTTCAAGCTGAAGAAGATTGGCACTTTGAGCATAAAGCAAGACAGCACAGAGATTTAATGTTAAATGTAGTCCCAAGAATTCACGAGGCATTTGATGCTTTTGAAAAATTAACCGGACGCAAATACAACATGGTTGAGCAATACAACATGGATGATGCGGAAGTTGCGGTTGTGTGTATGGGATCTTCTGTTGAAACCGCATGTGAAGTGGCACAGGAATTAAGAGACCAAGGAATGAAAGTAGGTGTAGTCGGGATCAGAGTTATACGCCCATTTCCTTTTAAAGAGGTTATTGATGCCTTAAAAGACCTCAAAGCCATAGGAGCACTTGACCGTTCATCTCCAAATGGAGCGCCCGGAATGCTTTTTAACGAAATAGCAGGCGCACTCTTTAACACAGATACCAAAGCAGCATTATCCGGTTATGTATATGGTTTAGGCGGACGTGACTTAACTAAAGAGCATTTAAGAGATCTATTTAAAGAGCTTAAGGTTAATGCGGATGCAGGAAAAGTTACAACTCAGTTACAGCAGTTTATCGGTGTTCGCGGTCCGAAACTGGCATTTTTATAGGAGATTCTTATGGGTGAAGTGAAAAAAATAAAAAACTTAAAGGAGTTCTCAACATCGGCAGATCGTTTTGAGGGTGCAAACCTTCTTTGTCCGGGTTGCGCACACTCTATTATTGTTCGTGAAGTTTTAAATGCAACAAATGATGACTTGATTTTAGCATCTTCAACAGGTTGTTTGGAAGTTTGTACAGCTGTGTATCCATATACATCATGGGATGCATCTTGGATACACATAGGTTTTGAAAACGGCTCTACTGCCGTTGCCGGAGCTGAAGCTATGTATCAGGCGCTTAAGAAAAAAGGTCGCCTAAAACAACCTGACAGAAGTACAAAATTTGTGGCATTTGGTGGTGATGGAGCATCTTACGATATTGGATTTCAATGGATTTCAGGATGTATGGAACGTGGACATGACATGATGTATATCGTGCTTGATAACGAGGTTTACGCAAATACCGGAGGTCAGCGCTCAAGTGCTACTCCAATAGGTGCCAGTGCTACAACCTCACCGGCCGGACGAAAAAGCTACGGTGAGAAAAAAAATAAAAAAGATATGGTTGCTATTATGGCGGCACATAATATACCGTATTCTGCACAAGTTGCACCAAATAAATGGAAGGATATGGTCAAAAAGATTCAACATGGTTTAAATGTTGAAGGTCCTGTTTTTATTAATGCTATGAGTCCATGTACTACGGAGTGGAAATTTGATCCAAAAGATACAATGATGATATCTGATTTAGCTACAGACTCTCTTGTATTTCCTCTTTATGAGATAATTGACGGTCATGAATTAAATATTACATATCGCCCAAAACATAAAGTTCCTGTTGAGGAGTATCTGGCTGCGCAAGGCCGTTTTAAACATCTGTTTAAGGCTGAGTATAAGCATATGATAAAAGAGTGGCAAGATCGTGTCGATGCTACTTGGGAGTCTCTACAAAGGCGTGAAGAGGCAAGAGTTTAACTCTTGTGATATACAAAAACAAGCAGACTTGATGATAAGAATTATCCCGCTGCTTGTCTTTTTTATCTTTAGTCTTGAAGCAAAAACATATACTTACACAAACTCATTAATCCATTCCAAATCATCCTATTTACTACAACATGCACACAACCCAATTCATTGGCATACGTGGGATAAAGGGGCATTTGCTTTAGCAAAACATGAACATAAGCTTATATTTTTATCTATAGGATACAGCACATGTCACTGGTGTCATGAGATGGAGCGGCAATCTTTTTCAAATTTAAAAGTGGCTAAGATTTTAAATAAGTATTATATATCTATCGCCGTAGATAAAGAACAAAGACCGGACATTGATAGACATTTTCAATCCATCTACACAATGATGCACAAACGTAGTGGCGGATGGCCTTTAACTGTTTTTTTGACGCCAAATGCAAAGCCTTTTTTTACCGCTACTTATTTGCCCAGACAATCTAAAGACGGATATATTGGATTGTTGCCATTGTTGCAATATTTTGTAAAACTACACCGATACAACAATAGCAAAATTAAAGATGCTGCAAAAAAAATTGTGCAGCTTCAAAGCATGATATCAAAAGATAGCGGCCTGCCTACAACAAAAATAACATCATCTATAGCATCATTATTTTTAAAAGGTATAAACAAACAGTATGATAAAAACAATCCCGGCATAAATATAGAACCAAAGTTTCCGCATGCAAGCACTATCAATGCTCTAATCTTTATCTATCAGACATCAAAAAATGCAAAAGCGCTTCATTTAGCAACTTCTATGCTCAGCACAATGGCAAAGGGTGGTATATATGACCAATTAAGTGGCGGATTTTTTCGATATACTACTGATGAGAGATGGATTGATCCGCATTTTGAAAAGATGCTATATACAAATGCAGGACTACTGCAAGATTACATCAAGGCCTATGGTATTACTAAAAAACCATTATACCTACATGTAATCAAACAAACAATAGCTTTTATGCAAAGAAGATTTCAAAAAAATAATCTCTATTTCAGCGCAACTGACGCAGACAGCTATAATCCTAAAACAAAACAGCTCCAAGAAGGAGCATACTATCTTTTCACCTACAACAACGCTAAAAGAGCATTATCTTCACATGACATAAAAAATATAAAAACAACACTTGCCTATCTCGGTATTACCAAAAACGGTGATTTTAAAGATAATCAAAGCAACATCTATATCAATCCTTTTATTAAAAAACCGCCTGATATCGCCTTGGTTAAAAAGATACTTTTAGCACTAAGAAGAAAGCACCCTTATCCTTTTGTTGATAAAAAAATATTAACGTCATGGAACTCTTTATATATTAAGTCGCTTTTTTTGGCGGGTGATTTAAACCGTCATTATCAAGACATAGCGATAAAGTCTCTAGATTGTTTAATCAGTGCGGTATATATAAAGCACACACTCTATCATGAAAAAATAGGCACATACGTACCACACATAAAAGCAAATCTGGAGGATTATTCATTTTTAATCCAAACTCTTATAACAGGTTATGAAAAAAGTTTGACAAGCAAATATCTAACTCTAGCCGATACTTTAATAAAACAAGCTATAAGAAAATTTTACAAACATCATATCTGGTATATCGCAATCAAGCCGTTCAAAATAAAAGCAACACTTTTTAATAATGCACATGTAAGTCCATTAGCTGTCATGATAGATAATTTATTAAAACTCGCCATTTTACGAGAAAACTTATCGTATCAAAATATGGCTAAAACGATCTTTGTTAAAAATTCACTATTATTAAACAGATATACTTGGTTGATTCCACAGACAGTTATTGAATATGAAAAATATAAAAAAGGTTTTATCGGCATAAAAGCTACAAAAACCAAATTGAAAATTTTAAAATACAAATTAAAAAATAGATACCCTCTTGTGTTATATAAAGCAACTAATAATGCAAAATATATGGCCTGCATGGTAAACAACTGTTTTGCATATAGCAAAAATGCAGATAATATCATTAAAGCCATTGCGTCAAAGTACACAAAATAAGTTATAATTGCGTAACTTAACTCAAAAAAAGGGTTTTTTAAATGAAAAACATACCAAAGGGTAAATATAACCCATACCCAAAAATAGATTTACCGGATAGACAGTGGCCTTCAAATACCATCACAAAAGCACCAATTTGGTGTAGCGTTGATCTAAGAGATGGAAATCAGGCACTTATAACACCTATGGATTTAGATAAAAAATTAAAACTCTTTTCACTTTTACTAGATATTGGCTTTAAGCATATAGAGATAGGATTTCCATCAGCATCAAAAGTAGAATTTGACTTTTTACGACATCTTATTGACAACAATCTTATACCCGGCGATGTTACCATTCAGGTGCTGGTGCAAGCAAGAGAACATCTTATACAAAAGACTTTTGATGCGCTAAAAGGTGCAAAAAAGGCAATTGTGCATTTATACAACTCTACATCAATAGCGCAGAGAAAAATCGTATTTCAAAAATCGCAAGAGGAGATAATCAGTTTAGCCTTAAAAGGAGTTGATTTAGTTAAAAAATATGCCGCCGCTCATGATGGCGAGATTATACTTGAGTACTCTCCCGAGAGCTTTACCGGTACAGAACTTGAGTTTGCCGCTAAAATATGTAACGAAGTTACAAAAAGATGGGGCATTAGCAAAGAGCGGCCGGTAATTATCAACCTCCCAGCTACCGTTGAAGCTGCCACACCAAATATATATGCCGATCAGATAGAATGGATGGGCAGGCATCTTAATGACCGTGAACATATCCTTATCTCAACTCACACACACAACGACAGAGGCACAAGCGTAGCAGCTACTGAACTTGCGCTTTTAGCCGGAGCCGACAGGGTTGAGGGAACGCTTTTAAGTAACGGTGAGAGGACAGGAAACGTAGATATCATAACGCTGGCTCTTAACATGACAACGCAAGGAGTTGATACTCATTTGGATTTTGCAAATATCGACAAGGTTGTAAAAACTGTCGAAGAGTGCACAGAAATTAACACTCACTGCAGACATCCGTATGTAGGAAAATTGGTTTATACCGCATTCTCCGGTTCACATCAAGATGCTATAAATAAAGGTTTGGCTTTTCAAAAACTAAAAACAGATCCAAAATGGGAAGTGCCGTACCTCCCCATTGACCCGGCAGATGTAGGGCGTACGTATGAAGATATTATACGCATCAATTCACAATCGGGCAAAGGCGGGGTTGCTTATGTGCTTGAGCATGAATTTGGCTATCAGCTTCCAAAAAAGATGCATCCTGAGTTTGGCAGAATTATTCAAGGAGTGACGGATGAATTAGGCAGGGAGTTAGCAAGCAATGAAATCGTTACTATATTTAATAAAACATACCTGCAAATAAAAAATGATTTAGAATTGGTTAATTTTACTATTAGCAAAACGCAAGCAAACGACATAACGCAATGCGAACTTATTTACATGTACAATAACAAGCAAATCATATCTAAAGGTAAGGGAAACGGACCTATTGATGCATGCAAAAATGCACTCACAAAAGAGTATAAACATGAATTTTCTATAAAATCATATTCAGAGCATTCACGAGGAGAGCAAAGCTCTGCCGATGCTGTTGCGTACATAGAGATACAAACCCCACAGATGGATACATACTTTGGTGTCGGTATTGACAGCAATATCACCATAGCTTCCATCAAGGCTTTATTTTGCGCGCTAAACAGAGCTTTTTCATAAGCTCTAAAAAATTAACTGATTTTCCTGCTGTTTTATCCCTGAGGTTTTTGGCGGTTTTGAGATATGGCTAAAATACTCCATTTTACCCCTTATTTTTACTTTAATAATACCCGGCGGCTGTATAAACTTTCTTTGAACTTGCGGATAATCTTGAATCAGTTTTTTATAAAAATAATGAAATGCGGGTGCGGAAACTCTTCCCCCCGTCTCTCCCGGGTACATGGGTTTGTTATTATTATTTCCAAACCATACAATAGTCTCGATAGTTGGAGAATACCCGCAAAACCAACCATCCACATCATTATTTGTCGTACCGGTTTTACCGGCTAATTGTATTCCTTTTGTATATGCGTACCCGCCTGTCCCGTATTTTATAACATCTTCTAAAATAGTTGTAAGTATAAAAGTCTGCTGCGGGGATGTTATATATCTATGCTTAGCCTGGTTTTGATATACAATCTCTCCGTTTTTAATTACTTTAGTTATCAATATCGGCGTAGTTTGAATACCATGATTTGCAAATGAGGTATAATAATGTGCCATCTCAAGAGGGGTCAGGGTGATAGACCCTAAAGCCAGCGTTAAGTTATTTGGGATATTTTTTATACCAAAATTTTGCAAATGCCGTATCATCTCAGGCAAACCTATCTGCATAACAAGATTAATCGTAGCTAAGTTTTTTGAATGAATAAGAGCTTCACGTAGCGTGATTAATCCTTCATAATTTCTTTCATAGTTTTGCGGCTGCCACTTAATAACAGTACCGTTTGCATCATAATCATAACTTCTGGCAACATCAGGCAAAAGTGACGCACCTGAATATCCAAGGTCTATCGCCGTTTGATAAATAAACGGTTTAAACGCCGAACCGGGCTGTCTTTGCGCCATAACCGCTCTGTCATAAGAACTTTTATAATAATTAATACCGCCGACAAGAGCTAATATATGACCATTTTTTGGATTTAGACTAACCATTGCGCCGTTTAACTCGGAGGTGTTGGCATCATGATATTCTCTATGAAGTCGTTTTAATGTTCTATTGTAAGCATAAAGCAGTGCATCTCTTGCATTTTTTTGCAGCTTTAAATTGATAGTCGTGTAGATTTTATACCCGCCCGTTTTTATATTTGGGATAATGCCTTTTAACCTTCGCACAACCTCATCCACGACATAAGGTGCTTTATTTTGCGTCAATGAGGTATTATAAACTTTTGGCTGCGCTTTTAGTTCTTTATCGTAAGTTTGTTTATTAATCCAGCCCAAATCATACATTCTTTGCAAAACATGATTGGCGCGTGCTAATGAGATTTGATAATTTTTTGTAGGGCAATAAAAGCTTGGTGCCTGCGGTAATCCGGCTAAAATAGCTATCTCTTTTAATGATAAATCCTGTAATGATTTATGAAAATATCCAAGTGCGGCTGTTTTAATACCGTAATAACCATGACCCAGATAAACTTGATTTAAATACCTAGTTATTATCTGATCTTTACTCAGGCTTCTTTCAAGCAAAAGCGCGGAGATAATACCATGTATTTTTCGTGAAATAGTTTTTTTAGGAGTTAATAAAACATTTTTGATTAACTGCTGAGTTAACGTACTTGCTCCCTCAATAATTTTATGAGCTCTTAAATCTTTGATTAAAGCTCTAAACATCGCCGATATATTGATACCTGGATTTTCAAAAAATGTTGTATCTTCTGTGGCTACAATAGCCTCTATCATGCGTGCCGGTATCTTGTCAAACGAAACATAAAATCTATCTTGCTTGCCAAACAGATTGGCAATTTTTTTACCGTTTGTATCATAAATCGTTGTAGTTAACTGAGGATTATAATGGATAACTTTGTTTAAATTGTAGTTAAAAGTAGTAGCATAATATAATACTACAGCCAAAGGCATTATAATAATTATAACGACTACAAAAATAAAGATTTTTCTCATCTTTTCAAATTCCTATCAATACGGTTAGCGTTAATCCATAGTTTTTTATATATCTGCCATAAAGTTTCTAATGCGGATGCCATTGTACCAGATTTTGCAATCTTGTCTAATATATATTATAAATATATCATCCATTTTGAGTGCTTATACACCTACAAAGCTCTAAAAAATCATCCGCGCTTTGAGAGAGGTTTGGTATGATTCTCAAAATAGCTTTGGAAACTGTCGGTTGCCTTATCGCACCTATAGCAAACCCCATACCCCTGAGCTGTGATTGAATCTGCATAACTTGTTGATTATTACCCACAGAGATACAGATAATCATAGATTTACTCTCAATTCCCAAAAGCTCCTTTGCCATTTTACGTCTGATATTTAGCTCTTTTGTTATACTCTGTTTGTTTTTTATAATATACTCTAAATTATTGTGTGCTAAAAGTGTATCATATAGTGAAAGCGCCGTGGCATATATGATCGGTTTGGCTCTGTTTATCAGATATTCAATAATATGCGAAGATGATAAAATATATGCGCCAAAACTGCCGTATGCTTTGCCTAGCGTGCCCATTTTTATATAATTTGGTTTTACATGTATATCAAAAAGCTCAAAGACCCCCAATAAATTCTCTCCAACAACTCCACTGCTGTGAGCTTCATCAACGATTAATATGGCGTCATGATCATCACAAATATTAAAAATCTCTTTATTTAGCAGATCTCCCTCCATCGAATACACACCCTCGACAGCTACAATATTTCTCTTGGCTTTAGATGCGCAAAGGAGTCGGTTTAGCTCATCCGCATCGTTGTGATGAAACACCTTTACATGTAAATACTCTAGCCTCGCAATGAGCATTCCTGAGGCATGAAACTTTTCATCAATAAATAATGTATCGTTTTTTCTGACCAAGCTCTCGATAAGTGCTATATTTGCCACAAAACCGCTTCCCATAACTATGGCATCTTCAAACCTGTTTAATTTGCACAACAATTTCTCAAAATCTTTGTGTATCTGATGGTACCCGTTTATTAACATGGAGGATGTCGGACTGTGCAACGGGCTTGACGCTAGTTGTTTACATGTAAAAGCGTGCATCTCCTTGTTTTTAGACAGCCCCAGATAGTCGTTAGATGCAAAATCTCTAACTGAGTAATCAACCAAAACTCTCTTACGAAAACGATTAGACTTTTTAAGCGCGCGCAGCTCAGCTTCATAATAATTCATATTGGTATTATATCTAAGTAAGAAAAAAAAGTGTATAATTATAATTCCTAAAGAGTGCGAACAATCGTATATAAGGGGTTCTACAGATTCGTAAAGCGAATTACGTAGTAATTTTTGTGTGTCGGTGATATCGTTTGAAGCATGTTTACTCTGCTGAGATGCTGCCGCCTAAAAAAATTCTCGCTTCGCTATTGTTAGGCTTTGAGAACCAAAGCTAAGTGCGAGACGCCTCTTTGGGTACTTTAATTTTTAACCTGATTTATTTATTGATGTTACGTCCCCTAAAGCTACAAAAAGTAAACTTTTTGAGGAAACTAGATGAAATATCATGCTTTTCTATAGACATGCGTACATCAGATATTTATTAAAAAATGGATTAGTTTAGAGATTTTTACAAGGAATTTGAATGGATATTTTGATTGTTGGAAGCGGAGGACGTGAATACTCTATAGGGCTTGCGTTATCTAAAGATAAGGCCGTAAACAGATTATATTTTGCGCCCGGCAATGGAGCTACCGATGCATTAGGTGAAAATATCGATATCACAGATTACCGACAGTTAGCCGGTTTTGCTAAACAAAGCAGCATAGACCTAACCATTGTAGGTCCTGAAACTCCGCTGGTAGAGGGTATAGTTGATATCTTTCAAAGTGATGGACTGGTAATTTTCGGGCCGGGTAAAGCCGCAGCAAGACTGGAAGGTTCAAAAGTTTATATGAAGAATTTTTTAGCCAAATATTCTATACCTACTGCGCGCTATATTCAAACATCTTCGGCTAAAGAAGCATTATCTTTTATTCAAACTCTAAAAACTCCTATAGTCGTTAAAGCTGACGGTTTGTGTGCCGGCAAAGGCGTAATTATCGCGCAAAGCATTGATGAGGCAAATGATGCAGTTGTAAAAATGCTAAGCGGTGAGAGTTTTGGAGATGCTGGAAACAGAGTCGTTATTGAAGAGTATTTAGACGGGTATGAGCTGTCCATGTTTGCTGTATGTGACGGTAAAGATTTTATACTTTTGCCAGCAGCGCAAGATCATAAAAGATTAAACAACAACGATGAGGGACCAAATACCGGCGGCATGGGCGCTTATGCACCTACTCCACTAGCACATGATGAGTTATATGAAAAAGTAAAAAAGAGAATTATACGCCCTACATTAGACGGGATGAATCAAGAAAAGGCTCCGTTTCGCGGCGTGCTGTTTATAGGAATTATGGTAGTAAAAAACGAACCTATTACACTGGAGTTTAATGTAAGATTTGGCGATCCTGAGTGCGAGGTGCTTATGCCTCTTATGAAAACGCCGGCAAGTGAGCTGTTTTATAAAGCCGCCACCGGTGATTTACACAATCTACATGTAGAGTTTGAGGATAAATACGCAGTCGGTGTCGTGATAGCAAGCGCTAATTATCCATACTCCGCCTCTACGTCTGCTGAGATAATCGTAGATAAAATCGTACATAAAGAGATATCGGATAATACTCATATCTCTTACGCCGGTGTTAAAAAAGAAGATGATATTTTATACGCAACAGGCGGCAGAGTTTTAGTGTGTGTTGGCTTGGGCGCATCCGTTAAAGAGGCAAGAGATAGAGCATATATGTTGTGTGGTCAAGTGCATTTTGCGGGTAAAAAATTTCGTACCGATATAGCTTACCAAGCTCTTTAGAGATACATAATATGAATGAAGAGATTCACAATCTACTAGAAATGCACCAACTAACTTTGGCTTCTGTTTTAAAAAGATTTATTGCTTTTATTATAGATGATTTTTTGATGTCTGTTGTGTTTATTTTTATCATTTGGAATGATTTTGAAAAAGCTACATCTTCAGTTCAGATGATAAATATCATGGATTCATATATATTAGTATATATGCTGCTCAAAATTATATATCAAACTCTTTTTGCTTACATGTACGGCGCTACTCTTGGCAAGATGGTCATGAAAATAAAAATTATAGATATTAAGACCTTGCAAAAACCATCCTTAACTGCATCTTTTAACAGAGCGGTTTTTAGAATTGTAAGTGAAATGATTTTTTACCTGGGTTTTTTATGGGGTGTGTTAAACCCGACCAGACAGACCTGGCATGATTTAACCGCTAAAACATTGGTCATAAATGTATAAATTTTTTTATCTGCTTCTTTTAGTTTCAATATCACTCATAGCAGCAGACAAAGTCCAAATCTACGCAAGTAAAATTGGAGGCGGTAAAACTTTAGTTAGAGCAAACGGCGATGTGGTCGTACTATATAAAGATTATATATTAAACGCTGACGATGCTATTTATAATCGTCAAGATAAAATCTTACAGCTTTTTGGACATGTAAAAGTAAATAAAGGCAACAACTATCAACTTCTTGGAAATTATGCTAAATTAAACCTTGCCAATAAAGAAAAAGAGTTTATGCCTCTTTATCTGTTAGATCAAAAGTCAGATCTTTGGATGAGCGCTAAAAAAGGTAAAATAAAAAATAACAAACTGCATATCAAAACAGGTATGCTCTCAGGATGCAACCCTGTTGATCCGTTATGGAAAATAGCTTTCTCATCCTCATCTTATAACGATAAAACAAAATGGATGAACCTTTTTAATGCGCGCTTGTATCTTTATAATATCCCTATTTTTTATACACCTTATTTTGGATACTCTTTAAGCAAAAAAAGACGTTCAGGTCTGCTTATCCCCTCTTTTGGAGTTTCATCGGACGAGGGATTTTATTATCAACAGCCAATCTATATCGCAGTAGATAACTGGTGGGATATGGAGTTTAGACCTCAAATAAGAACACTTCGTGGAAAAGGACTGTACGGTACTTTTAGGTTTGTGGATTCTACTCACTCAAGAGGAGAGTTTACAACCGGTTATTTTCAGGAAAAAAACAGCTATGCCGCAGCACACAATCTTGCGCACAAAAGCCATTACGGATATCATCTGCACTATACCAACTCAGACTTTATAAATGACTGGTTTAACTCTGATTTGAGCGGGCAATCGGGTTTATACGCAGATATTGACTGGATGAATGATGTAAACTTTATCAATCTGGCAAACAACAACACTTTTCAAACGCTCACCTCCAATCAGGTACTTTCACAAATAAATATGTTTTACAACACCAACAAAAATTATTATGGAGCATACTTTCGCTATTATCTTGATCTGTCCAAAGCTAGCAATGCCTCCACCCTGCAAAATTTACCTACACTGCAATATCACCATTATCTCTCAGGCTTTTTAAAAAATCACGTTTTATATGATGTAGATTTACAAAACAATACTCTGTATCGCCAGCTCGGTAAAAATGCACAGCAGACAACCCTAAACGCCCCTTTGACACTGCAGACATCTTTATTTGATAATTATCTAAACCTTAGCTACACATCTCATTTTTACGCCCAACATATTTCATTTTCATCTGCAGCAAACCCTGCATCAAGCGTAAACAAAGATATTTACCAAACCGGAAAATTATATGGACAATATAATGTTTTTGATATTAATACCGCACTAACAAAAGCCTATAAAAAAGTGACTCATACCATCACAGTCGGCGCATCATATACACAAAAGGGTGCGAGCAGTAGTGATGGTTTTTATAAAATAGCACAAAACGAATGTAGCACAAATCCTTCATCTGCGAATTGCCTGTTTTATAACGTCAACAATATCGTCAATGCTTTGCAGTTTAATATAACCCAATACTTTTTTAATGAAGAGTCTAAACAGTTTTTATATGACAGAACTTCCCAACAAGTTACATACAATCACGGCACACAAACACTTGGAAATTTGGAAAATGAGATAAATTACAACATAACAAGCAGCTTAAATATTTATAATGATACATTTTACAACCATACAAAGTCAGCTATAGCAAAAAGCTTAAGCACAATTGGATATCACAAATCTAAAATCTCTCTAGCGCTTTCATATCTTTACAACAACAGTTTTTTAAATATGCCTGGAACTACGCAATATACAAAATACTTTACATCTAGTTTTACATATATTTACAACAATCACTACAGATACTTTACCTCATTTAACTACGACTTAGAAGCAGGAAGAAAAAAAAGTGCCTCTATTGGATTTTTATACAGTAAGAGATGCTGGGATTTTGGACTTAGCTATGTTGAAAACACACAGCCTACTCTAACAGCCAACGGCCAGGCTCAAAACATTGACAGCAGATACATACTCTTTACTATTGTCTTAAAACCAATCGGAGGATCTCAATTTAACTACAGGATACCGCAAGCCGCCACAGGGACTTAAGCCTTTATTTGGTATAATCAGCAAAAGAGAATCACCAATCCCATAGATTTAGTTATACCCTCTTACTTAAGGAATAAAATGACATATGATATAACATTAAATTTAACAAACAAACAGGAGAGTTACGCTTTTAATTCAGTTGCCCGTCAAACAAACGGCGCAGCATGGGTTAAGTGTAAAAATGCGATTATTTTAGCCACTGTTGTTGTTGATGAAACTGAAGTAGTCGAGGATGATTTTTTACCTCTAACGGTGCAATATATTGAGAAATCATATGCCGCAGGGAAGATACCGGGCGGATTTTTCAAACGAGAGAGTAAACCAAGTGACTTTGAAACATTAACATCACGCATAATAGACAGATCATTGCGCCCACTCTTTCCAAAAGGATTTGGGTACCCGACACAAATCAGCATTATAGTCCTAAGCGCAGATGCGGAGGTTGATTTACAGGTACTGGCATTAAATGCGGCCTCAGCTGCACTCTATACCTCAGATATAAATATTTCAACATCTATTAGCGCGGTAAGAGTTGCAAAAGTTGATGATAAAATTATTTTAAATCCAACCATGAGCGAACTCTCCGATTCAACGCTGGACTTATATCTCTCAGGTACAAAGGATGATATTTTAATGATTGAGATGTGTGCTTTAGGCTCAGATGAGATTTTGCCTTCGCCTATCATTGACCCTCTTCTTGATCCTACATTAATATCTCAAACGCTAAGTATCCATAAATCAAATGCTTTGCCCGAAGATGAACTCATAGAAATTATAAAAATAGCACAACAAGAACTCTTCAATGCAAACACTCTTTATATAAAAGAATTGCAAAGGTTCTGCCATGACGCTAAACCGCTTGAATTAACCAGCCATGTTGTTAATGAAGAGATAGTTCTATATCTTGTACAACATCATCTCGATGAGATTAAAGCCGCTATTGCTCAGATGGCAAAAAGTGAGCGCTCAACCGCTTTAAGAAAGCTTCGCAAAAAAATTATGCCGCAGCAGCCGGAGTGGTCAGAATTATCACTAAAACATGCAATAGAAAAAGTAAAACATGATCTAGTTCGCAGTATGATATTAAAAGACAATATTAGAGCAGATAAAAGAGCGCTAAACGAAATACGACCCATATCTATAAGTACAAATCTTCTGCCATCGGCACACTCTTCTTGCTTATTTACTAGAGGACAAACGCAAGCACTGGTTACATTAACGCTAGGCGGTCCTAAAGATGCTCAGATGTATGAAAACTTAACAGATGATAAAACTCAAAATGAATCATTTATGGTTCATTACAATTTCCCCGGTTTTGCAGTTGGAGAGGCTTCACCTATCGGTGCGCCGCGGCGAAGAGAGCTAGGTCACGGAAACTTGGCAAAACGTGCTTTAGAGTGTATTGTTAATTTAAATGGCGAAACAATTCGCTTAGTATCAGAGGTGCTTGAATCAAACGGCTCTTCTTCTATGGCTACTGTTTGTGGCGGTTATATGGCTTTGCGTGCTGCTAATATTGATACATCAGATATGGTAGCCGGAATCGCCATGGGAATGGTTAGCGACGGCGATAAATATGCTATTTTAAGCGATATCATGGGATTAGAAGATCATGACGGCGATTTAGATTTTAAAGTAACCGGTTCTAAAGACGGCATCACCGCTATGCAGATGGATATTAAACTAGGCGGAATAAGCTTGAATCTTTTACGAGAAGCACTATATCAGGCAAAAGAGGGGCGCTCTCATATCTTAAATATCATGGAAGAAGCTGTAAATAATATAGAATTTAACGACGGTGTACTTCCCGTAAACCATGTTTTTCACATCGACCCCGGTACTATAGGAAGCATTATCGGTCAAGCAGGCAAAACCATACGTGAGATTATAGAAAAGTTTGAAGTTGCGATAGATATTGACAAAAAAAGCGGAAAAGTTAAGCTCTCAGGCACAGACACCGATAAAATAGATAAAGCCAAAGAGCATATACGCTCAATAGCATCATCAGCAAAACAAAATCAAGTTGAATTTAAAATCGGTGATATCGTTAACGGCAAAGTGAAGAAAATTGTAGATTTCGGTGCTTTTATAGAGATATCAGACGGGGTTGACGGGTTATTGCATATTTCTAAATTATCTGATGAAAAAGTAAACAAAGTATCTGATGTCCTAAGTGAAGGCGATGAGATAAAAGTACAAATTTTAGAATTCAAAGGCAATAAAATTGGACTTGGATTACTCAAATAGATAGATGAAAAATACATTCCGACATTACTGGCCATACATAAAAGGCTATAAGTTAAAGTTTTTCTTTATCTTCATAGGTATAATAATGACCGTCAGCGCAACGGCGGCAACGGCTTATATTATGAAGCCCATGATAAACCAGATGTTTATCAAACATGACGCAAACATGCTCATCATTATCCCTGTGGGTTTAATAATTATCTATGTTATTAAAAGTGCGGGACGATACATACAAAGCGTTTTTATAGATTATATCGGACTGCATATTATAACAAAGCTCCGCACAAGACTTCTAAAAAAAATACTTTTTTTAGATATGGCCTATCTTTATGCCAACAGAAGCGGGGAGATGATATCACGTATAACAAACGATATAAACAGAGTGCAGTATTTTGTTTCTTCTATGCTTCCAGAATTTGTGCGTGAACTTATGACGGTTATTGCACTAATTGGGTATGTTGTCTATCTTAATGCAACACTGGCATTTTTTGCCCTGATCGTACTTCCTTTAGTAATTATCCCCATAATCTTGATTGCTAAACGTCTTAAGCGTTTATCACACCGCTCACAGGAAAAAAATGCCGACGTGGTAACAAGACTTAGCGAGGTATTTAATAACGCTGAAATGATTAAATTAAATGCAACAGAAGAGTATGAGATACAAAGATTTAATCAAGAAAACTGGCGTTTTTTTAAAATAAATATCAAATCAGTTTATACTAGTCAATTATCATCTCCTATACTAGAAATTGTCGCATCAGTCGGGCTTGCTATGGTTATTTATATGGGTGGAAGAGAAGTATATGCCGGACACATGAGCGTAGGAGGTTTTACCTCTTTTTTAACGGCAGTCGGGCTTGTATTTCAACCGGCGCGTGGTCTTGGTATTATCTATTCAAAAATGCAGGATGCAATTGCCGCCAGTGAACGGATTTTTACCGTCATGGATCTTGACAATAAAATAAAAGATGGTGATATCATGCTAAAAGATGAGATAAACAGTATCTCGTTTTTACATGTGGATTTGCATTATGAACAAAAGCAAGCATTAAGAGATATAAATTTTAATATTTTAAAACCTCAACATATTGCTTTTGTCGGAGATAGTGGCGGAGGCAAAAGCTCTATTATTAATCTATTGGTTCGGTTTTATGATGCCAGTAACGGTAAAATCAGGATAAATGGCATTCCCATACAAAAGTACAATCTTCACGCTCTTCGTGAAAAAATAGCCGTCGTATCACAAAGAGTATATGTACTTCAAGATACACTAGCGCACAATGTTGCCTATGGGCACGACATGGATGAAGAGAAAGTAATACAAGCCTTAAGGCAGGCAGATGCATATGAATTTGCAACAAATCTACCAGATGGTATTTATACGATGATGGGTGAGGCGGGTGCAAACCTCTCGGGCGGTCAAAGACAGCGCATAGCTATTGCCAGAGCAATATATAAAGACGCCTCAGTACTTGTCTTAGATGAAGCTTCCAGTGCGCTTGATAATGAGAGCGAAAAGAGAATTTTAAAAACTTTTAAAAATTATGCCAAAGATAAGATCACCATAACAATTGCCCACCGTCTTAGCACTATAGAAGATGCGGATAAAATTTTTGTTTTCACAAACGGAGAGATTGCCGATTGCGGATCTCACCGGCAGTTACTAAGCTCATCAAAAGAGTACCAACGCCTCTACAGCGGTACCGTAAAGGCTTAACAGACATGTCCTCCCTTCCCCTTCATTCAAAAATTCGCAGAGTCTTTCAAAAAATTTTTAACCGTTTTATATCTTTGTTTTACAAATCAAAATTTCAAAATACAAAAATAGATAAAAATGAAATACACTCGATTTTAATCATAAGAATCAATTATCGTATCGGTAATACACTATTTATTACCCCTCTTGTATCAGCACTCCAAAAAGAGATGCCTGATGCAAAAATAGACATACTGGTGGGTGCTAGTTTCACAAAGGTGCTCTTTGATGGTTTTATCAATGTCAAAAGCGTGTATGATTTTCCAAGAAAACTGTTAAAAAATCCATTTTTCCTAATCAAATACATAAAACAGTTGCGCTCAAAAAGATATGATCTTGTTATTACTCCAAATTCAGGTTCTAGCAGTGACAAACTAGCGACTTTACTGGCAAAAGGAAAATACAAACTAGGTGTATGTAAATATGATACATGGAACCCGGTCAACAGATGTACGCCAGATACAACACTTTTTAGACACGAAGCGCTAAAACCGCTAGCCTTGATGGATATTTTTCAAACCAACACAAAATATGAACAGACATTAACCATCAGTTTGCAAGAAAATGAAAAAAAACATGCGAAAGATATTGTAGCAAATCTTCTTAGCAAGCATGGTTTTCACAATAACAGTATGGTTATAGCACTCTTTAGAGGTGCTAGATTTGAAAAAAAGATAGATAGCCAGTGGTGGCTTGATTTTGTAAAAAACATGAGAAGCATTAATAATAATCTTGTTTTTATAGATATATTATCTCCGGATATCAAAGAACCGCTAGAGCCTGATATTATAACTTTTAATGAAAAAAATTTACGAAAACTCGGTGCTTTTTTATCTACGCTAAATGCCTTTATATGCGGTGATACCGGACCTATGCATCTTGCCTCAGCATCAAAAGTTTGCACGATTGCTCTGTTTAAACACACAAGTCCTGATATGTACGGCACATTAGGTAAATGCGATAAATCGTATAATATCACGCAACTATCAACCAAAGAGTTGGCAAAAAATATAAATGAGCATATAATAAATCAAGCTAAAATAATGTAAACTTCATAAGTGCTTGAACATAAACAAGAAGGAGAAACAATTATGGATGTAATAGATAAAGAACTCGCAAAAACGAAAGAAGAGATTAAAGGCGATATTGAAGGTTTATTTCATGACTATATGAAAATTGGAGATTGGGATATTCCCGAAGCAAATGATCAGGAGTTAGCTCAAAAACTCCTTAAAATTTTTCAGGACAAATTAGCGGAAATAGCCAAAGATGTAGCCGATGGCAAATATAAAAATTATTAGGGGATGGATATGTCAAAAAAACATGAAACAGTCAGAAAAATAAAGTCGGCAGTGAGCGCTTCAAAAGATTTGACGCAAGATGAAAAATCACAAAGTATTAAACATATTGATGAATGGATTGAAGAAGATAAAGCAGAGGGCATCTTATACAAAGAGTTAGTGGCTCTATCTGCAAAGATGGAACCTATTTTAGCTGAGCTCGGTATTATTTAACCGATAGCTCTTTTTTATTTTTATTTAACTCCCATTTTTTATAGATTGTAAATAAAATTGGGATAATAATAAGACTAAGCACGGCAGAGCTTAGGACTCCTCCTATCATAGGTGCGGCAATACGCTGCATAATCTGACTTCCCACGCCATGAGAATACATAATAGGCAGCAAGCCTGCTATGATTGCAAAAACGGTCATAAGTTTTGGACGCAGCCTTTGAACCGCACCGATATATATTGCATAATGCAACTCTTTATAACCAAATTTGTCTTTAAATTTTGCCTGCTCCTCATCAACTGCCTCTTGAAGATATATAATCATAACTATCGCCGTCTCAGATGCCACACCAAGAAGGGCTAAAAATCCCACGATAATGGCTAAACTCATATTAAAATGTAGCAAATTAATATAGATAAGACCGCCAAGCAGAGCAAATGGAAGCGTGAAAAATACAATTAGTGTCGGGATTATCTTTTTAAGTGCAAAATAGATAAGTAATAATATAATAAGGAATACTGCCGGAACTATCCACTCAATTTTTTTCATAGCGGCACTTAAATATTCACTAGAACCTGCCCATTGTATATAATACCCTGCCGGTAGTTGTAGAGACTCAAGCAGTTTTTTTGCATGGTTTTTGTACTGTGTAGGACTAATTCCTTGTTTTGGCGTTATATATATATAACTAACCGGGGTTGCCATTTCTGTTTTAATAACAGAAGGTCCTTGATGATAATAGATTCTTGCAAATGTACTAAGAGGTACAAATCCAAGTTTTGTTTTTATCTGGATATTTTTTATGCTGCTTAGACTTCTTCTCTCGTTTTCTTTATATCTCAGCGTTATCGGATAACGTGCTAGACCTCTATACATAGTTGAGATTTTCTCACCTCCCAATCCTAATGAGATATAATTGAATAAATACTCTTTAGTTATATCATATCTTTGCATTGCTTTTGCATCCATATCCATATAAACATAATATCCGGCTGTTGTCTGATCGGCAAAAGCAGAGAGTGTTTGTTTGTCCTTATTTAAAATATCTTGTATTTTTTGACTATATTTTTCTAGCAAACTTGCTTTTGGACCATACACTTTGATACCAAGAGGTGTTCTTATGCCACTTAAGAGCATATCTATACGTCCACGTATCGGCCAAGTCCATGAATTGACTAAACCTGGAACTTGAAGTGCATTTTGCATTTTTGATATTAGTTTTTTATACGTCATCCCTTTTGGCCATTTACTTTGCGGGTAAAAAGTGATGATGGTCTCAAGCATACTAAGAGGTGCTGGATCTGTCGGTGTACTTGCACGTCCAGCTTTTCCAAAAACAGTTTTAACTTCAGGAAAACTTTTAATGATTTCATCCGTTTTTTGTGTTATCTCTTTTGCTTGATCTATACTTATGCCGTAAGGAGTAACAGGCATATACATAACAACTCTCTCATTAATAGGAGGTAAAAATTCCCAATGCAGATGTTTATATAAAGGATACATGTAAGCTAGTGCCGCGATAGCTATGATAAGTACAAAATATTTTAATTTTAAACTAATATTTAAAATTGGATGATATATCCAGATAAAAAATCTACTAAGAGGATTTTTATGTTCATCTAAAATCTTTCCTTTTACAAAAAATATCATCAAAATAGGCACTAATGTAATTGACAAAATAGCTCCCGCAGTCATGGCAAAAGTTTTTGTAAATGCAAGGGGGATAAAAAGTAAACCCTCTTGTCCTGATAGTGCAAAAATAGGTAAAAATGATGCAACAACCAAGGCTAAAGCAAAAAATATCGGACGACCTACCAATTTGGAAGATTGTGTTATTACTTCTGCTCTTTGCTTATCTGTTAGCGGTGAGCCTTTTGAAGCCTCGCTCTTTAAGATGCTTTTATGGGCATTTTCTATCATCACAATCGTGGCATCGACCATTGCCCCAATAGCAATAGCGATCCCGCCTAAACTCATGATATTTGAGCCGATACCAAACATTTTCATCAACAAAAATGTTATGCCCACAGTTAGTGGCAAAACGATCAAAACAACTAAAGATGAACGAAGATGCATTAAAAAGAGCGCTATAACAATTATAACGATTATACTCTCTTCTATTAGCGTATGCTTTAGAGTATCGACTGCTTTTATGATGAGTTTTGAACGATCATAAACAGTAGTTATTTTTACACCCTTTACTTTTAAATGTTTTAATTCCTGTTTTACTCTTTGAATAATCTGATAGGCATTGCCATGGTAACGTGCCATAACTATACCGCCGACTGCTTCGCCCTGACCGTTTAAATCAGCCATTCCGCGACGAGGTGCTGGTACTTTTTCTACCTTAGCGACATCTGCTATAGTAATAGGAATACCGTCTTTGGAAGTTATGACAAGCTTTCTTATACTATCTAAATCTTTTACATACCCATTTGCCTGAAGCATCCATTCATAACCGTTTTTAATAACTATACCGCCACCCGTATCATTATTGTTGCGTTTTAGAGTCTTTTTAACATCTTTTATACTCAAGTTGTATCTAATTAGTGCATTATTGTTCACCGTTACTTGAAATGTAGGGATAAATCCGCCTACACTAGCAACGCTGCTAACACCGTCAACACCTAAAAGTGCATATTTATAAAAATAATCCTGCAATGTTCTTAGTTGTGCTAAATTCTTTGTCTTAGATGTTAAAGCATATTCATAAACCCATCCGACGCCGCTAGAGTCAGGCCCTAGAGTCAATTGCATCGAACGAGGCAATTGAGATTGAATAGTGGCTAATTGCTCCAAAACTCTAGACCTTGCCCAATACAGATCCGTGCCTTGCTTGAATATAACATATATTAAACCATGCTCATAACTAGAATATCCTCTTACGGTTTTAATATCAGGAGTTGATAAAAGCTGTGCGATAAGCGGGTAAAGACCCTGATCTTGAATAACCTGAGGACTTTGACCTCCCCAGTTTACCTGAACTATGACCTGTGGCGGTGAAAGATCGGGTATAGCATCAAGAGGAGTCTTTTCTATGCTCCAGATAGAACCCATAATTAAAAACAGTGTTATTATTAGTATCAGAAATTTATTGTTTACGCTAAATGATATAAGTTTTTCTATCATCTTGTGCTCCTAATACAAACCGTTAATTTGTGCATCGCTATCCATCATAAAGAGTGCATTATTAACTACTTTTTGTCCATCTTTTAGACCGCTTTTTATGATATAAGTATGCGGATCTAACACTTCTACCTGAACTACCTGAGGGTCATATTCGCCTGCATACTCACCAACAGTAAATACATAATGTTTTCCATTTTTAAATATCACGGCGGTTGATGGTAAAGTCAAGTACTCTTTTGCAACAGAGTGCATATTAACAGATACATACATCCCCGGAAAAAGTTTATGGTTTTGGTTATTTGCCTTCAATCTTAATGTTAAGCGTGAACTTTTTAAACTCACATCAGGATACAATTGAACCATTGATGCGGTAAAGGTCTTGCGGAGCCCAGGAGTTTTAAAGGTAAAATCTGTCATTTTATTTAAATACTTTAATTGCTTTTGGTCAATTTTTGTCTCTACCCAAATATCATTTAGATTTATTATCCGAAATATTGTCTCTTTTTTATTAAACGCGGAACCTTTATTTAGTTTTTTTATAAAAACATATCCATTTGCCGGTGCATAAATATTTGTATATAATGAAACTTTTAATTTTTTAGCAATTGTGCTTATCTCTTTTGTCGGAATATTTAATAACCTCAATCTATTTTTAGCATTTTGTTTCATATATCTGTTTGCTATTGATTTTGTATATGTTAAACTGCTTAGATAATTATCTTTTGCTTTTAAGACAACCGGAGAATAAACTGTAGCTAGAAGCTCGCCTTTATGCACTTTTTGATAGATTTTATCTACATACAATTTTTCTACATAACCGCCAAACCTAGGAGCTATATCGTATATATTGTTTTGATCTGCTCGTATAAAACCATAAGCCGATATGTCTCTGTATTGATAAGCTTTTTTAACTTTTACGGTTTGCACGTTAAAGAGTTGTCTTACACTTATTACTTTAGCCGGTAAAAGTGATAAATATAAGCTAAGTATTAATAAATATCTCATTTTTATTCCTAAGTTTAATTTTTTCTACCAATTAATGCATTTAAAGTAGCCAATCTTCTGTGGTACGATGCATTTGCTATAATTTGGCGCTCTTTTAGTATAAATTGTCTTTTTAAAGTATCTATATAAACAAACAGACTTGTCCCATTGCTTATATAAGCATTGCTTACGTGTTGAAGGTCTTGGACTTGAGGGATGCTTTGATTTGTTAAAATATTATATATCTGATAAGAACTTTGTGCGTCTGCATATACTCTTTTTATCCTGGCCGTAAGATCACTTTTAAAATTTAAAATATCGCTATTTTTTGACAACACCATAGCTTGCGATTGCTCTTCATTTAAATGCTGTGTGCCATAGATAGGTAGTGAACATCCTACTGTTATACCGGTATAATCTTTGAATCTTTGACGGTGATAATATCCGACTTTTACATACGGATCCGGATAGTAGGCTAATTTTTTAATTCGCACATCCGCATCTGCTTCGCGTAATACAGCTTGTTTTAGTTTATACTCTTTATTTGATGCGATATCTTTTAGATAATACCCTATAGGTTTTAGTTTATATATTTTCATATTTAGCTTTACATGTGAAACATCCATATTGCTAAGATAGCTCAATTTTTTATATAAACCTTTAATTACAGCCTGCAGATTGCTTTGCTTGATCTGTAACTCTGATAGAAAAAGTCTTGCGGCAATCATTTGGATATGTGAACTAGATTCACTACTGCTGTATGCCGTGTACAGCTTAATATCTTGCTTGGTTAGGCTAATATATTTTTTTGTTATATAGAGTAATTGCTCTGCTTGCCAAATGGTATAAGAGGTAATCTTTATACCCTTGACTAACGTTACCATGGTCTGCTGCAAATCCATCTTTGCTATTTGTTCTTTAGCTAGTATCTTTTTACCATTTGCCGCGCGTTTACCGAAAAACGGGATGCTTTGCTGAAAATTTACAGATGAATACTGCATGGGCTCTAGTGATCTGTTTGTTAAATCTTGAAATTGAATATCGCTTAGTCCAAGAGAGATAACCGGGTCTTTGAAATTTTTAGTTGCTTTGTACTGATAATTAATCGATAAAATTCTATGCTCAATTGCTTTTAATGAGAGATGTGAATTTTTAGTATGTTGTATTAATACCGATATGGGTGTTGCACTCAAAAAAAGAGGCAACATCAAAAGTATATAAACTTTCATTTTTTACCTTAAGTATTTTAAAAATTTAAAAACGTTTTAACCCGTTTATGTTCACCGTTTTTTGTAGTAATATATATAAAAAGCTGCCATGTACCGGCCATTGCAAGATTTAACCTAGCTCTATATTTGCCATTACCTATGTTTGTCGCTTTTGCCATGCTTTTCATAGCAGGCATACCCGGCATAGCGGGCATAAATGCTCTAAGTTTTACTTTCGCATCTTTATACTGCGCACCGTTTAGCTTTACTACTATCGTGTTTGAACCCGCACTAAGAGCTTGATTTGAACTCACAGTAGCGCTTACACCATGGCTGTGAATATTTTGCGTAAATGCGGCAGCTTGCAATAGTGTCGCGCCTAGTAGTGTTATGATAAAAGCTTTTGTCAAAGTTTTCATTTTTTAATCCTTTTTTGCTGTTTTATGTAATTATAATGATAATTTGTGAGGAGTTTGTGAGAACTCCTATATTTTTACATTTTTTAAACGAAGAGCGTTCGTGATAACAGATACGGAACTAAAACTCATAGCCGTTGCCGCAATAATCGGTGAAAGTACTATACCAAAAAATGGATATAAAACACCTGCAGCCACCGGAACTCCTATGCTGTTATAGACAAAAGCGAAAAATAGATTTTGTCTGATATTTTTCATAGTCGCCCTGCTTAGTTTAAGCACTCTTACGATACCCACCAAATCGCCTTTTATAAGAGTAACGCCTGCGTTTTGTATAGCAACATCAGTTCCTGTACCCATAGCTATTCCGATATCTGCAGAAGCTAATGCCGGTGCATCATTGATACCATCACCGGCCATTGCGACGATATCGCCATTTTGTTTCAACTTGTTGATAACGCCTGCTTTTTTATCCGGTAAAACATTGGCATAAACTTCATCAACTTGCACTTTTTTTGCAACAGCATCGGCAGTATCTTGATTATCACCTGTAAGCATAACCACTTTGATACCTTCCGCTTTAAGCTCTTTTATAGCCTGGATAGATGTTTCTTTTATTGGGTCTTCTACTCCAAAGATACCGCTAAATTTAGAATCAATCGCCATAAATATAACGCCTTTTGCATTTTTTTGAAGTGATGTGGCTTTATCTTTTATACTCGACATAGCAACACCTAAAGTTTGTAAAAAATCCTGACTGCCTATAACTATCTTTTTACCGTCAATCTCGCCGGTAATACCTTTGCCTGAAATTGCTTGAAAATTTTCTACATTAGTTAAGGCGATATTTTTATCTTTGGCATACTCTATAACCGCATCAGCCAATGGATGCTCGCTTGCTCTCTCCAGGCTGGCTCCATATTTTACAACCATATCTTCATCAAAACCGTCACCTATTATCACGGTTGTGACTTTTGGTTTTCCTTGTGTAATAGTACCGGTTTTATCAATCACTACGGTATTTACTTTTTCCATAGTCTCTAGCGTTTTTGCATCTTTGATTAAGATGCCAGACAGTGCCGCGCGACCTGTTCCAACCATGATAGAGATAGGAGTTGCCAGACCCAATGCACACGGACAGGCGATGATTAAAACTGAAACGGCTGCTACGGTTGCGTAGGCTAAATGTGGCTGCGGTCCATAAAACCACCATCCGATAAATGCCAAAACAGCGGATAAAACAACAGCAGGTACAAAATAACCAGACACCTTATCCGCTAATTGCTGTATAGGGGCGCGCGAACGCTGGGCCTGAGCAACCATCTGTACGATTTGTGAGAGCATCGTATCGCTTCCCACATGTGTAGCTTGCATAACAAGTGTGCCGTTTTTATTTAGCGTTGCGCCTATAATGCTGTCATCTTTTGTTTTTGTAATAAGTATAGGCTCGCCTGTTATCATGGATTCATCTACATTGCTTTGTCCATCCACAACAACACCGTCAACAGGTATCTTTTCTCCGGGTTTTATTCTAAGCTTATCTCCTACATGCACTAACTCAAGATTTACATCTCTCTCATTACCATCTTTATCTATTAAGTGTGCTTGTTTTGGAGCAAGGTTCAGTAAAGTTTTGATAGCCGTGTTAGTTTTACTCCTGGCACGAAGCTCTAACACCTGTCCCAAAAGAACAAGCGCGGTGATAACAGATGCCGCCTCAAAATATACATGCACCAAACCGCTTTTTGTGAGCATCCGTGGCGGAAAGATATGTGGAAAAAAGAAAGCCACCAAGCTGTATATATAAGAAGCCCCGACACCCATAGATATAAGCGTAAACATATTCAGATTCCATGTTTTAATAGAGTTGTAACCTTTTACATAAAACGGCCATCCGCCCCATAAAACAACGGGAGTTGCCAAAATAAATTCAATCCACTGTATATCTTTGAGCCCTATGCTGTATGTTGGATTTAATGCGTGTATAAACATGCTAAAATGCATTATATACTGCGGAGCCAAATCACTTATCATGGCTATTATAAAAAGCGGCACCGATAAAGCCGTGCTTATCCAAAAGCGTCTGCTCATATCTGTTAGTTCTTCGTTTTTCTCATCTGCCTCAACAGTAATAGGCTCTAACGCCATACCGCAAATCGGGCAACTGCCGGGTTCATCACGAATAATTTCTGGATGCATGGCACATGTATATTTAGTTGTAACTGTAGGCAGGGCTTCTACCTCTTTTTCCAGCGTCATGCCGCATTTTGGACATGTTCCTGGATGATTTTGATGGATTTCAGGATGCATGGGACAGGTATAAAAAGTCTCTCCTATTTCACAAGAATCGTCAATACAATATATATTTTTCTCATCTTGTTCATCTGCGCCCGATTCTATATCCTCTTTATCTTGTAAAGTTGATGCCAATACCAGAGTCATGCCACATTTTGGACAATTTCCCTCGTCATGTTCATGGATTTCCAAATGCATAGGACATGTATAATAATCATGTTCATTTTTTTGTTTAATACTCATAAAACACCTCCTATTTTAATGCTTCTTTTTTCTTTTTATATTCCTCTTCATCTATCTTGCCGCTGGCATATCTTTTATCTAAAATATCTCTGGCGCTTTCATCGGATATCGTTTTATTTTGATTTAAAAAATATATAAATATAACTATAATCAGCAACATAATTATCCAGCCAAATCCCATCTCAGACCTCCATCCGCTCATATCATATCCAAACATTTCACTCTCCTTTTCACCAGGAATTCATTAAAATACGAAGATTTTTAAATATCTCGCTCATGTGTTTTTTAAACTCAGTATCAGCATCAATTGTCTTTAGCATATCTTCAATTCCGATGGTTGCCAGTACAGTCACTCCATCTTCTTCGTAAATAGAGATTCTGCAAGGCAGATAAACAGAGATATCCGTAAATGCATTTAAAGCAGAAGATGCGCCTGCAGGGTTGCAAAGTTCATAAACCGTTATCTCCTTATCTATCTCAAAACCTTTTTGTTTTAACATATTTTTAAAGTTATAAGAACCCAAGATCCCAAATCCGACATCTTTCGCTTTTTGTTCAAGCTGTGCCTTGATAGCTTCTATCGGCCATCTTACTTTTACCTTATAAACCATGTTGACTCCTTCTTTTTATATAATTATAATGATAGTTTGTGAGGAGTTTGTGAGGTGAGTTTTAAGTGTACTTTGTACAAACAAACAATATGATATAATAAAAAAATTTAGAAAATCTATACAAAGAGCACTAAAAATATGCCTGATCTAACTCCTGAACAAAAAGAGATTGAAGCTCAAGAAGAAGCATTGAAATTTCAAAATGCCAAACCGACTGCCAAAGCCTCTAAAAAGCCTCTTACGCTTATCGCACTTTCTGTGCTCGGTATTGTTTACGGAGATATAGGAACTAGTCCTATTTATGCCTTGCAGCAAGCTTTTATCGGTAAAAATCCACTGCCCGTTACTCCTGATAACGTTTTAGGTTTGCTGTCTCTTATTTTATGGACATTGGTTTTTGTTATTTCACTCAAATATATGACATTTGTACTACGGGCAGATAATAACGGCGAGGGAGGTACTTTTGCACTGCTTGGCTTATTGCGTCCAAAGTCGGGTGAGGCAAAACCAAGGCGCATGACGCTTCTTTTGTTAGGACTTGCCGGTGCGACTATGCTCTTTGGTGCTGCTATGCTCACGCCTGCTATTTCTGTACTTAGTGCCGTACAGGGGTTGAAGATTATAGATCCGGGATTTGCAAGCTTTGTAATTCCCGTCACTATTGGTATTTTAATTGCCCTGTTTTCGATTCAAAGATGGGGAACTGCAGTTGTTGGCATCATCTTTGGTCCTTTGATGCTGTTGTGGTTTTTTATCCTTGCGGCACTGGGCATCTTAAATATCATACACTCTCCAATCGTACTTGCAGCCATCAATCCATGGCATGGGGTTGTTTTCTTTAGGCATAACGGTTTAACCGGTTTTTTAGTGTTATATGCTGTATTTCTTGTTAGCACGGGCGGTGAGGCTTTGTTTGCCGATTTGGGTCACTTTAGTTTAAAGCCTATCCGTTTGGTTTGGTTCTTTTTTGTCCTACCTGCATTAGTGCTTAACTATTTTGGTCAAGGAGCCCTGCTGCTAAGTGATCCTAAAAATATAGCCAGCCCGTTCTTTCATCTTGTGCCGTCTTGGGGTTTGATTCCACTTGTCATTCTGGCCACCTTTGCTACTATCATTGCTTCTCAAGCAGCAATTACCGGAGTTTTTTCTCTTGTTCGTCAAGCCATATCCCTTGACTGGATGCCGCCGCTTCAAGTGCGGCAAACCTCCGCTGATACACATGGACAGATTTACGTGCCGGCTATAAATTGGGCGATGATGATAGCGGTAATCGGACTCGTGGTTATATTTCAAACTTCGCAAAATTTAGCAGCGGCTTACGGTATTGCCGTAAACGCCACCATGACAATCACTACGATACTGATGTTTACAATTGTACGCAAACTTTGGAACTGGAGTCTGCCAAAATCACTCCTGTTTTTAATATGTTTTCTCACAATTGACTTAACATTTCTTGCCTCTAACGCTATGAAAATACCAGATGGCGGCTGGCTACCGTTACTAATTGCTCTACTATTGTTTACGCTTATGACAACCTGGCGACGCGGTTCAACCTTGTTAAAAGATCAATTTAACAATAAATCAGCCACCATCTCCTCTTTTATAGGCAAAATAACAGCTGACAAGGTGCTAAGAGTGCCGGGAGTTGGTGTATTTCTAACAGGAAGACTGATATACACGCCGTCCACACTCGTAAGCTTGTTGCAGCATACAGGTGTACTTTACGAGCAGATATTGCTGACTACCGTATTAATTGAAGAGGTGCCTGCTATTGAGCAGAGCAAACGTATTGAGATAACCAAGCTAGGCAGTGGATTTTATCAAATTGTACTGCATTATGGATTTATGCAAGGTGTCAATATCCCCTCTGATCTCTCTAGCATCAAAGAACAAGACCTTACGTTAGACACCAGTAAAGTTCACTACATCATCAAGCAGATAGAAATCATACCCGGACGCAAACTAAAAGGTATGGCAACTTGGCGGGATTATCTATTTGGATATATGGTTCGCAACACTCAAGATATTACCGCAACCTATCAGCTGCCTGACAAACAAACTATGATAATCGGTCTAAAAGCGGGTATATAACCCCTAAATCCATGGCATAGCAAGCCATTGGCCGGTTCATGTTTTGATATAATACGATATGAAAATTTTACTACTTGAAGATGACACTGTTTTGGCAGATATTTTAAAAGATTATTTATCTGAGAGCTACATTGTATCACATGCTTATACTATAGATTTAGCACGTGAATTATGTGATAAGCAAAGATTTGATCTTTATATATTTGATATCAATCTACCAGATGGTAGCGGTATCACTTTTTTAAAAAGTTTACGGGAATTTGCTGATTTTACTCCTACCATATTTATAACCGCATTTCAAAATATCAAATACCTAAAAGAGGCATTTAAAAATGGAGCCAGCGACTTTATAAAAAAGCCTTTTGAACTTGAAGAGCTATCGCTTAGAATCAACAATATTAAAGAATACAAAGGACTTGAGCAGTCAGTTCAGATAGATGAAGATATAGCTTTTGATACCGTTAAAAATATATTACATATAAAGGGCAATAAGATTGTTCTAAACAAAAAGCAGAGCCAGATGCTGGGATATATATACAAAAATCGACAACGGGTTATAAGCGTTGATGAGCTGCTTCAAAATCTGTGGAGCTATGATGAGATGCCAACAGCAGATGCCGTACGCACTCTTGTCAAAGAACTCAGACGATATATCGGAAAAGAACATATTGTTAACATACGAGCTCAGGGGTATAAATTTGAATAGCTTAGAGAAAAGATCTTTTTATATGTTCCTGTCGCTTTATATCGGCTCTTCATTTTTATTTATCATACTTCTTGGATTTTGGTATTACGAGGCTCAGAAAAACGAATTAAACAATACTATTTATTATAAAATGCAGCATTATGCAGATGAGATAGGCGGAAGAATTATCAATGCAGAGATGAAACATCAAACATTAAAGCTGCCAAGATTAGAACAGGGGTATGATTATGCTTTGATACCGGCATCAAAGCATAAAGTATTTAAACGCTTATACTTTGATAAAGATGGATATAAAACTCTCATCTCTCCATCACCGCAGGATCATTTAAACATACAATATGTAATCATAAAAACGATAAATTACAACAAAAAAATCAAGCAACTGCAAAAAGAGATAACGCTTATAACACTTCTGTTTTTTTTAGCGATTGCGTTTGTATCGTGGATACTGGCACGGCTGTTTATGCGCCCTATTCATCAAAAAGTAAACCAGATAGAACAATTTATTCAAGATATCTCACATGAGTTAAATACTCCTATAACTGCTCTTGAGATGAGTTCCAAACATGCTTTACAAAAAAAAATATATGATGAAAAGATACTTACAAATATCTCTATCAGCACCAAACAGCTGTATGTTATATATAAATCATTGGCATATTTAAACTTCAATATAAACCAAAATCCAAAAAGGATGATAAATCTCAAAGTCATAATACAAGACGTTATCAAATTTTATGAACAACTCTGCCATGCAAAAAGCATAGAGATTGTTACCCAGCTTCAAGACTGTAACAAACTAATGGATGAAGACAAAGCCAGACTTCTTGTCTCCAACCTTCTCTCAAACGCCATCAAGTACTCAACACCCAACCATCATATCTACATAAAACTCAATGATTGCATCTTTATCATTAAAGATGAGGGCATAGGCATCTCTAAAGATAAAATAAAAAAGATATTTGAGCTATATGAAAGAGCAACAGAGCTTGCCGGCGGTTTTGGCGTGGGTCTTAATATTGTTAAAAAGATATGTGATGAAGAAAATATCAAGATAGATGTGAACTCTAAAATAAAAGAGGGAACAACTTTTACTTTAGGGCTTTAAACAAAAGTGTGATTTAAAGACCCATTTTATGTGGATTTAAGATGTTGTTTGGATCAAATGCCTGTTTAATTGACTTAAAAAGATTTATCTCCTCTTGTGTAAATGCCATGCTCATATAAGGTGCTTTAGAGAGTCCTATGCCATGCTCACCGCTTAGAGTTCCGCCTAGCTTTATAGTTACTTCAAAAACCTCTTTTATGGCTTTGTATGCTATCTCAACCTGTTTACTATCGCCTCCGTCAACCATGACATTTGTGTGTACATTTCCATCACCAGTATGACCAAAACATGGTATATTTACATTATATTTCTCAGCTATCTTATCAAACTCTTCAAGTAGTTTTGGCAAGGCTGAGCGTGGAACCGTTATGTCTTCATTTATTTTTTTACTACCATAAACGCTCAGTGATTGTGATGCGTTTCGTCTTGCAAACCATATATCAGCAGCCTGCTCTTTTGTTTGTGCGATTTTAAACTCTGTGCAGCCGTTTTGTTTAAATATCTTCTCAATGAGTGCTAGCTGAAAATCTAAATCATCCTCTAAATTACCGTCAACATCAGTTATCAAAATAGCACCTGCATCAACGGGAAGTCCTTTATGAAACGTCTTTTCTACAGCTTTGATGGTCAGGTTATCTAAAAACTCCATAGCAACGGGCGTAACGCCTCCTGCCATTGTTTTATAAACTGCCTCCATAGCACGCCCAACACTGTCAAAAACACCCATAGCCGTTTTTGTTAATTTTGGCTTTGAAAGCAGTTTTAAAGTTATCTCGGTAGTAACGGCCAAAGTTCCCTCAGAAGCAATTAAAATACCGCTAATGTTATATCCCGCTACATCTTTTATCGTTTTCTTGCCCGCTTTAATCACATCTCCGTTAGGTAAAACCGCGCGCATGGCCATGACATAATCTTTAGTTATGCCATACTTAGCAGCCCTCATTCCACCTGCATTCTCGCTGACATTTCCTCCAAGAGATGAATAATTCTCACTAGCAGGGTCAGGCGGATAAAAAAGACCAACGGCTTCAACAGCACGCTGCAGGTCCATATTGATAACACCGGGTTGAACTACCGCTACCATATTTTGCATATCTATATCTAATATTTTATTCATATGCTTTTCAAAACCAAGTACGATACCGCCGCTACTAGGAAGTGCGCCGCCGGTAAAACCACTACCCGCACCACGTGGAACTATGATGATTTGATGCTCATTACAATACTTTAAAACCTCGCTTACATCCTCTTCATATCTAGGAAATATAACCGCATCAGGCTTAAAATGTTCTCTAGTGGCATCATATGAATAAGCCCTAAGATGCGCGGTATCACTATATATATTTTCTTCACCTACTAATGTTTTGAAATAATTTAAATGCTTTGCGTCAATCATCTTATCCCCTTTAGCTCTTCATTATTTTTGTTATATTTTTGAAGCAATTTTAAATAATAAGGCGCATATACTCTTAAACGGTGACTGCCTGCTCCAAACCAGTTGCTTTGTATCTTGCCTACGCGGTTGTAAAACGGAAGCTGTGCGGGTCTGCTCTTTAGAGGTGCCGGTGATATCTGCAAAACTTTCATACTTAGACAATCTATTGTTATCAATTTTTGTTTTAGATAAATATACAAAAGTCCGACTGATGAGATATGACACATCTGAGTAAAATCACTCTTAAGTGGTCTTGGATGTCCGTTTTCAGATAACAACATGGCAAAAATATCCGGATGCACCCACTCCAAAGAAGGCAGAGCATGAGTTATTTTAAAATATGTTTGTTTATTTGGAGCAATCAACAGCGCTCTATCATATCCAAACGCAAGCACTGCCTTATCACCGGCTGATGCTCTTAGTTTTAAAGTTGGGAGATATAGTTGTTTTAGCTCATGAAACTTACCTAGCTTAAGTGTTGCTATATGGCTCGTTTTATTATATCCAACGACAACTGCGCTATTTATGATATAGCTGTGTCCGCCTTTTAAATCTTTGACGATAAACCCACTGATGCCTATATTAATATTGCTTACCTTAACGGTTGCCTTATTTCCATGAACTGTTAAAATGGATGTTACAATTGCATTTGCAAAACCAATAGAGCTAATTAGTATAAGTAATAATATATATCGTTTTATCATCAGTATATCACCTATTTTTTTCTAAAGATTATAGCAGATAAACCTTTGTGTTAGTCAAGCTTTGTTATAATTTTAAAATTTTTTAAGGGGTTTTTATTACTATGAAGATGTTTATGTTGTTATTTTTGCCTTTTTTGCTATTGGCATCAGAGGCACGATTTTTAAGATGGGGTAACGGTGAAACATATTTACAATTTTTGCACAAATATCATCTGCCTAGCAAACCGTTATATTACAATCTAAGCAACAGCAACCAGCAAGCCATAGATGAGATAAGGCAGGGCGTACATTATCAGATTTTATTTGGCGCACATAAAAACGTGGAACAAGTTTTAATACCTATCAGTGATGAGCTTCAAATCCATATAACAAAAACAAAAAAATCCGCAACTTTTAAACTTATACCTATAAATAGCATAACAAAACAAGAAGGGTTTGTTATAACTGTCAAAAATTCACCGTATAATGACATCATAAAAGACACGCACTCTAAAAAACTTGCTCAACTATTTATAGACAGCTTTAAAAAATCTATCAATTTTAAAAGAGATATTCATAAGGGTGATAAAATTGTCATGGTGTATGATCAAAAATATCGTTTTGGCAGACCTTTTTCTATGCCCGAACTCAAAGCAGCTATGATACAAACAGGCAAAACCAATCATTATGTATTTGATTATAATGGAAGATATTATAACGCTAAAGGTCATCAGATACAGGGATTTATCTTTATACGCCCCGTTAAAGGAGGCTGGATAAGCTCAACATTCTCACTTAGAAGATGGCAGCCTATTTTACATATCTATCGTCCACATTTTGGAGTAGATTATGCTGTTATTGTCGGTACTCCTATTCATGCCGCGGCATCAGGCAGAATTATTTATGCAGGATGGATAAGGGGATACGGAAATGTTATAAAAATCGCAAACGGTGATGGATATGTAACTTTATATGCGCATCAAAAACATTTCAAAAGAGGTATAAAAGCAGGTAAATATGTTAAGCAGGGTCAAGTCATAGGCTATGTCGGGGTCACCGGTCTATCAACCGGACCGCATCTTCATTTTGGTGTTTACAGATACGGCAGAGCTATTAATCCGCAACTTGTAGTACAAAAAGCAACTAAACATCTAAGAGGTAAAACTAAAAGGAGATTTTTAGCGTATGAGCACAAAATGAACATCAAGCTGCACTACTATCTTGCAAACAACATTGCTCCAACTAAACTACAGCCGTTTAAACCGGTATATTATGTGAACTCTTCAAATATACAGCCGCAACACTCAGTATCGTATCCACCCCCCGTGCCGCAAAAACATTCAGGCGTTAAAATAGTATTATAAACAAATATTAGTATATAATATACAAAAAAGGAAATACATGCCAATAAAACAAAAAACACCGCCACAGGTCAAGCGTTTGACTTTCATCGGTATTGTGATACTTATTATAGTAGGATATATGCTTATAACAAAAGCTATTTTGCATGATAAGCTAAATGCTGTCTTAGCAGGTACTACGCCCGGCATGATAACGTATGAAGATGCCTCACTTAACCCATGGACATTATCTGTTGATTTACAAAATGTTAAGATACATGCCCCTAACGGTAAAAATATTCTAATTAAAGAAATAGAAGTAGATTCGCTAGATACAAAGCACAAAATCCCACGTTATATGGATATAGAACTAGAAGGTATTACGGCACATACTGCAAATATGCGCAATCCTATTGCAGCAGGTATATTGCAACAATTAGGCTATAAGAGTTTAACATCAAACATTAAACTTCATTATGTATATCATAAGCAAGATGAGTTTTTAAACATAAAAGATATGTCTTGGAATATAGAGCATGCAGGTAAAATAAGTTATCGCTTGAAGTTAGCTGATGTCAAATCGCTGCCAAATCTTATGATGCAGTTGCAATTAGCTCCACAGAGTGTAAAAATCACCTCATTATCTATAAAATATAAAGATGAATCACTAGCTAATCGTATCTTTAAAATTTTGGCACAACGCTCAGGTGTCAGTGTATCTAGTTTTAAAAACCATCTTATACAAAGATTGCAAAATAATCTACAAGTGGCAAAACAAAACAATCAGAAATTAGGTAAACAATTTAATAAAAAATTGATAAGCTTCATTAAAAATCCTGATGAGTTAAAAATAAGCATGAAATCAAACAAACCAATATCTATATTTGAATTGCAAAACTCAAACAATCCAAACAAAATGTTAAAGCAACTACATTTTCACATCTCTGATGATTAAAATATAGATAACTCTTAAGGGGCGCTATGCGCCTCTAGCATATTCTATTGTATCCGTCTTCTTTACCCCGTTTAGATAAAACTATCTGCCATACCTGATTGTGTCTAGCACGAAAAGATGCGGCAGACGATAAAAGATAAAACTCCCACATTCTATAAAACCTATCACTATATTTGTCCTTTAATTGCGGCCATGCTTCTTTAAAATTTTTATACCATGCCATAAGCGTATAATCATACTGAATACTAAAATTATGCCAATCTTCAATAACAAATAGTTTTTCTACAGCTTTTGATATTTGCACAGCTGATGGGAGCATGGAATTTGGAAATATATATTTTTGTATCCATGGATTTGTCATTTTTGCACTGACATTGCATCCTATGGTGTGCAGTAAAAAAAGACCATTATCTTTTAAGTTTTTCCGGACAATTTTCATATATGTTCTATAATTTTTATACCCTACATGTTCAAACATACCGATTGAAACAATATGATCAAACTTTTCATTAATATCATGATAGTCTTGCAGTCTAAACTCGATAGGCAGATCTCCTCTTGTCTCATTACCATGTTTTACCTGTTCTTTTGAAACAGAGACACCAACACAGCTTACACCATATTTTTCTGCCGCATAACGCATAAAACTACCCCAACCACATCCGATATCCAGCACCTTGTCACCAGCCTTTAAGCCAAGTTTTTGACATATCATATCTAGTTTATTTTCTTGAGCTTCATCTAAATTATTAGCTTTTTTGAGCTTACCGTAACTATCCCAATACCCACAGGTATATGTCATCCGTTTATCTAACATCTTTTTATACAAATCATTTCCGACATCATAATGAACCTGCCCCACTTTAAAAGCGCGCTTGCCTTTTTGCGTATTCATAAGGCTTGCCTTTAATACATACGGTAACATGGCTATCGGTTTTATTGCATCTTCTAAATCTGCTTTAAAGATTTTTGTGAGCATCTCATCAAGTCTTTCGACGCTCCACCAGCCATCCATATAGGCTTCTCCAAACCCTAACGCACCGCTTTTAAAAGTCCGTTCATAAAAATTTTCATTCTTAACCTGAATATCCCATGGCTTCCCACCATTAATTTCAATATCTGCATTCTTTAAAAGTGCAGTAGCTTTTTCCTTAAACGATAACATCGCTCCCCTCTCTTGTCTATATTATAATATTATAGCATTTATAGAGTAACGATAAGTAACAATGTCTAGTATCTTAATGTCAAATTAGCATAAATATATCTACCCGGCTCATTTAACAGCATAACTCCGCTACCACCACTTAGCAGCGATAGCGCTTTATAGGTATTACTAATAGCGTAATTTGTATTAAACACGTTGTTTACTCCAGCGATAAAGAGCAAATGTTTACCAAACCCATGTGAGACTTTTAGATCAAGTATCGACCAGCCGGCTATTTTTTGCTCACCGTCGTCACTGTCATACTTGCTCCATTCATTGCTGGCAATAACTTTTGCCTGAATATATGAGTTGTGTCGATAATTGTATTTTAAAGATATATCTCCTTTAAGGGGCGCGATATTTGGAAGGTTTTTGCTATGTTGATTTGTAGCTAATGTATCTTTTACACCCCGCCCATAAGCGAGTCCGCCTTGCAGTGATGCATGGCTTGTTATAAAGTAAGTTCCATGTGCAGAAAAACCATAAATTGACGCATCTATATTTTGATAGTTGTTTTGATTGATTTGCGCATCATAAAGTATATAATTTTTGATTTTTGAATAAAACGCTTTTGTTTTTATCAAAAAACTGTTATAACTGCTGCTTAATCCTATATCTGTTTCATAATTTGATACCTGTTTTAGATTTGCATTACCCGCCATATTGCCTGGTAATTTAAAATAAAGCTCTTTTGCATCGGGCAAGCGAGAAGATTTACCTACACCAAACATCAATTTATTGTGTGCGTCTAGCTTGTAATGTGTGAGGATATATCCATTTAATGCGCTGTAATATTTAGTTTGATAAGATGGAGACTCTATATTGGAAAAACTGAAATTCGAGCCTACCGTATAT
Source organism: Helicobacteraceae bacterium (assembly GCA_027023805.1). Taxonomy (GTDB): domain Bacteria; phylum Campylobacterota; class Campylobacteria; order Campylobacterales; family Sulfurimonadaceae; genus Hydrocurvibacter. Next base: position 15,344 of record JALVUF010000046.1, on the reverse strand, counting down.
GAAAAGTGGTTGATGCGCTTGCCTATCTTGATATATGCCCCACTGCTGTAAGTATCCACATCTGGAATATCTTCTATTTTAAATCGGTTGTTTACAAACAAAGCACCGCTCCAATAACGCTTACTGCCAATAGCCCCCACTGTTACTTTATAGCCTTTTACATTAAATCTATTTTGTAATTTAAGACCTTGTGTTTGTGATTTTAAATGATTATCTTTTAACTTTGTGCCGTAATTTCTATATCTGTTTGACATTAAATGATCTACATCAGACTGATAATATCTAAGTGTTAATTTTTTAGAAAATTTTCCTATATTTAATATATCGTATTGAAGATTATAAAGATCTGTATTATCAAAAATTGCATCCATAGCAGTTGATGGATATAAAATATCATTATTTCTATCGGCAGTGTAGCCAAATTTTAATTTTTGATTATCCGTCAAATTTAAAAAGATCTTTGTTGCTAGATTTTTCTTTAAATAAGCCTTCTTATTAAAATTAGCCTGGTTGTACTGATGCGCTGGTGATGCATTGTTTTTTGTTTGCTGGGCCAGAGTATCTCCTCTGCCGTCTTTATATTGGTCACTTGTAGCGATGGCGCCGCTTATTAAAATCTTTATGATTTTATCTCCGCCGCTAACTCCAAGACCTGCATTTTTGTACCCAAATGAGCCAAAGTTTGTATAAACCCTGCCATGGAGTCCTTTTTTTGGCTGTTTTAACCCAATCTTAACTGCGCCGCTTAGAGTGTTGAGGTTTTGTACATCATATGGACCTTCTATAATTTTGATACTTTTAATGTCATTTATATCAACATGTGAGATTGGCGGATCCATACGATTTGGACATGCGCCGTATGTTTTTGTACCATTTACTATTACATTGATATTGTCATTATCCATACCTCTTAATATAATATTGTTAGATGTACCGGCACGCCTTATCATAGAGATAGAAGGATGAGTTTGTAAAAGAGTTGATGCTAAACCGGATGAGACTACCGGTTTTGTCGGTTTTATGTATGACGAGGTTACATGTATGTCGTTTAATGTAATACTATGCGCTAGCGGCGCAGTGGCTGATAAAGCGAGCAAAATCGTTTTCATTTATATCCTTTAATTAGTATTGCCGTCATTTTAGGAAAAAAATGTTACATTTGTGTTAAGGACATCTCTAAACTTGAATTATCTCAATTGCATCTCTTTTAATATAGCACAGGTATCCAAGTACTGTTTTAGATGTTATCTGTTTAACAGCGCTGATATATCCGCGCACCTGAGAAATATGAGATGGGGATATATCATTTGAGCTTTTATAATCAATAACTATAAAACTGCCATCATTTTTTTGAACCAGCAGATCTATGTATCGGAGTTCCTTTCCTGTTATCATACCTTGCTCTTTAAAACAATCTCCCCTGACAAGTGATAAAAACTTCTTTGAGGATACAAGCATTTGTATGCGTTTTTTAATATCTTCGAGTTCATGACTATTTAAAATAAAACCGTACCTGTTTTGCATAGCATAAAAAGCAGAATCGATAGCTTTAATCTCAAATGAAAACATCATCTCAAGACAATAATGCATTGCCAAACCAAAATAAACGGCCTGTAAGTCATCCTCTTTTTCTTTAGCTTGAGAGAGCACATCTGTTTGAAGACCATATCTTAGACTTTTATAATCCAATACCTCTTCTTCTTTGACACACAAATTCTCATGCTTTGCATGTAGGGTGCCGTGTTTGATTGTTTGCAAGTCTAAAACTTCAAATATACTGTTTTTATCTTTTTGCAAAACAAATAGATTTTGCTTTGCTCTGGTAAAGGCAACATACAAAGCATTAATCTTATCTCTAACTGCCAACTCTTTATCTTTTTGCAGTGCTTTGTCGTAAGCTTTATCTATCTGCTCACGTCCTTTACTTCTTAGATAAATATTTTCAAGCATTATGCCGTTATATTCATAGATCACAGTATTTCTTGAGACCGGCGGTTTTTTAAATCTGTCTATAACTATAACGTGCTCAAACTCCAACCCTTTGGATTTATGCACAGTGAGAACTCTGATGCCCTCTAATGACGATGCCGGTGCTGTCGTGTCATCTTGCATATATGTAAATAAAAACTCTTCGATATCTTTATATTTACCCAGTATTTCCAAAAAACTCAAAAGGTTTTGTGTACCGTCAAAAAGATGAAATTTAACAATCAGATCATCAACTATTCGTAAAAGTGATAGATTTTGCAAATCAACAAATTCGATCTTTTGCACCTTTTGATGTATGAGTGCGAAAAAATTGTAACGATAAATATCTTCTTTAAAATACTGATAGTGTAGATACTGTATAACTGCTTGTACAAGAGGTTGGTTGATTAGTTTGGATGTAGTTTGTGTTACCACGTCGATATTGTGCTGCTCAAACATCCTTGCAATTTGAACACCATCATCATTTGTAGCACACAACACTGCAATATCATTTAAATTGGCGCCTAAATCTATGAGCATCTGTACTTTTATATATAGGTCATCAAGCAACTCTACACTCTCAACCACTTCAACATAACCATCGTCCTCGGCATTAAAAGGGTGCTGCGGTACATAATTTGCAATTTTGCTTTCAAAGACTCTGTTTACAAATGATACAATCTCGCTTTTGGATCTATAATTAACATTCAAGCTCTCTTTTACAATATGGTTTTCTCTGCAAACATAATCAAAAAGCTCACTAACTCCTCCCCTGAAGCGATAAATAGACTGCTTGGTATCACCCACAAAGAAAAAAGAACCATTTTCATGCGTTCCGCTGCCTGAGACTATCTCTTTTATAAGAGGCTGTAAAATCTTATATTGTAAAATACTCGTATCTTGAAATTCATCCAATAAAATATGATCTATTTTAGCATCTAGCCTAAAATATAAAAAATCACTGTCTATTCTTGAATTTAGCAATTCATATGCAAATACAGACACATCATCAAAGCTTATCTCTAAAGAATCTTTTGCCAGCTTTTGTTTGCTTTTGGTAAAAGTCTGCAAAAGAGTGTATAGTGATGATAAGAAGTATTGCTCTCTCATACGCATATGCTGCACTACATTATCTTGAATAAGCTTTAAGTATTCATCCATCAAAGGTTGATAACATTTTTTAAATGTTGAATAATTTAATGTATCCCTATATATCCATCTCTTTGTAAGCAACTCTTCAAATGTTTGAGCGTTAACAGAATTTTTAACAGTAGCTGATGCGCTGTTATGCTCTAAAACCATCTTTTGAATTGCCAAAAAAGCGTCAAAAGCTTTTACGGCATAACTGTTTGTAAAGTCGGTTTTAATGTTTAATATATCTCCTAACTCAGCCTTTTTAACATACAATTCTCGTAAAAGAGAAAAGATATCACTAACTCGCTTTTGCATAAATAACGAAATATCCAGCAACTTCTCGTACTGGTAATTTTTTTGTGATTCTTGTAAAAATTCTTCTAAAAGCTTTTGCTCATGTTGTGATGAGAGAGTAGTAAAAGTCGGCTGCATCGCTAGATAAAGTGAGAATTTTCTAACAATCATTGTAAAAAATTTATCAATTGTCATGATTTTAGTATCTGCGCTTAAAAACCGCTCTAAGACCTGTTTTTGCATACCAAAAATCTCTTTTTTACTAAAACCTGACTGCTCACACACAAGCTCTATCTCATCGCCCATATCTATCAGTGACTGCGTGATTCTCTCACTCATTTCATTGGCTGCTTTATTCGTAAAAGTCAGTGTTAGTATCTTAGACGGAGATGCTCCCATAAACAGTAAAGTCAGATATCTTGCCACAAGGTTAAAAGTTTTTCCACTTCCCGCACTTGCTTCATATGCCAAATTCATCTTAAACATTATGACGCTCTACCGCACATATAAATATATTCACAATATTGGCATTTTGATGTATCATCCGTTTTACAAAAATCGATCACTTTTGTCTGCCGTATCTCATCTAAATGCTTTTTTAAAAGTTCAAGCTTACTAAAGAGCAAAACCTCATCAACAACAATGCCTTTGCTTAAATCATAATACCCGCATCCTAATATATTTGCGCCCAAACTAGAGGCAAGCAGATAATAAAATTCAAGTTGAAAATCAGTCGCTTTTGTGATAGTTTTAGCTGTATAAGATGGATATTTTCCGCTTTTATAATCCAGCACGTACAATCCGCCGCTTTTGCTGTCTATCCTGTCAATCTGTCCGCTTAACTTAATATTTTTATATTTATATGTAAATTGTTGTTCACAGCTTGTGACAATAAAACCGTCACCAAAACGCTCTATTTCGTTTTGCGCAAAAGCATCTATCTTTCTTTTCCATAATTCGAGCTGATACTTCTTTAAGTTTGTTGAGCAGTATATTGCATCTATCTCTTTTGCAAACAGAGCTTTTAATTTGGCTTTACTCTCAAATCTGTTATGCTTGCTGTAAATCTTTCTTAAGATCTCATGCAAGTCACTTCCTATCTCATGCTCCTTGATATAATCAGACGCCATTTCATGTTTTTTTATATTTAGGATATATTTGTAATAGTATCTTCGCTTACATTCAAGCAATATTTTTAACGATGAAGCTGAGATAGTATTTTTTGTAAAATCATATTGCAGTTTAATCTCATCTTCTTTTAACACGGTAGATGGCGTAAGAGTTTTATATAAGATATTCATATACGCAGCAGTATCTTCTACTTTTTTTACAGGGATATTTAATTGTGCTAAAAATCTTGACGGTGCCTTGTCGCAATCACAAGATATGCTCACATATAAAGCGCGGCTAAACAAAAGAGTATAATAGTGTCGTTGCAGATCCTCTCTATCTTTGCTTGTAGGAAGTGACGCGCTAGCACGCAGTTGTGAGCTTAGATACATATCTTTGTCGATTCGTCTTGGCACATTGGCATCATTAAAATCGACTACAATCACTCCTTTGAAGCTGATGTGTCTGCTCTCAAGCAGTCCCATGACGGTAATTTGACCGCCGCCTATATCATCAATAGTGCGCTTAGAGAGTCTTTGCATAAACATATGCAAAACTGTTTTTAAGTTGTAACTGCTATAAGCATCTTGGAGTTTTAAAAATGAATGCAACTCCTCTTGCACAATTTTCTTTTCATAGCTGCTTTTAGTGGATACTATAGCTAACTCAACAAGACCTTTGAAATCTATATCTTTTATATTTTTATAGTAAATCTCGGAAACTGCTTCATAAAAATCTGCTCCTTCTCGTAAAAGCCGTGCTCTATTTTGTTCTGTCGGCATTTCTATATACTGACATGAAGCATCAAGATATTTATAAATATCCGACTCACAAAACGGATACCCCATAGCAAAATTAAAATTATTCTCTTTATCATAAAGTTTTAGATATTTTGCAAATGATTCATCTGGTACAATAACAACTATCTCTTGTGGCTTTATCCCAATATTGATATAATCAAAAATCATCTTCTTCACAAATGCAACTTGAACAAGTCTGCTCTCAAAACTATAGCATATTATATTACTATAGTTTTTTAATAGTTTGGTTGACAATACCCGTTTTTTACCAATATCTAATTCGTACTCATACCCTTTTATTAGATCAAATCCGAGTTTTTTAAATTTTGATATCATTTTGTTACTAAAGCGTGTAACACTCAATACGATTGTAATCTCTGCGTATTGGCTACATTCATGTATTAGGTCAAATTCAAAATTTGTCAAATAGCCCTCTACAAAAATTTTAATATGTCCCATCGAAAAAAGTTGATCTTTATTTAGCTTATATAACGAAGGTAAAAAAATAGGATCCAAGATACGATTATTCATGCAAAGCATTTTATATCTATGATAAAGCGTATTTAAAATAGCCAGATGTTGTTCATATTCTGCATAAGAATCAGCCAATTCAAGTGAAGAAATATCTACTTTTTCACCTGCTAATTCAGTAAAAAAATTAAAAATATAACTACTATTTTGAGTAAAGGTAAAAAAATTTCGCTCTATGTTTAAAATTTTAAAGTTGCTAAAATTTGATGCCTCTAGTAAAAAAAGTACACGAGTATCAGCATCTGGGACAATAAAATCTTCTACGACGCAAATACGGTTTAAAAATTCCGACATAGTTATAAAATCTGGTAAAAAAGAGGTATGTAGTTTCTCAAAATCTATAATCCTAGCCCTAATTGAACGCGAACTAGGTAAAACCTCTATAGGATTTTTAGTCATAAAAGTATCTAAAAAGTCCTTGTGACATAATTATCATCCATAGTATCTGTCTTTATGTTATAGTATCTCTCATAACGACGAACCCTTACGTCAGCCATAATATTCCATCTGCCTTTTCCGTCAAGTTTAGTTATAAAGGTATATATGCCGTTATCTATACTTACAGGTTTTGTAATCGTTACGTTGTCCCTATCAGTCATTGGACGCGTTGCTATAATCTTAAACTTTGCATTATCTACAGGTTTACCTGATTTTGTGACAACCTTATAAACGATAACAGCATGAGAAGGATGCAGGCGGCTTGATAGATACTCTATATTATACCGCTTATCAAAAGCTATCTTATCTCTTATGATAAGATTTGCATCTCTATCTGCTTTTTGATAATTCATCATATCGGCACGGTCAAGCACCACATGGCTGTCTCCAACAGCCACTATCGTCCAAATAACCAATCCGATAAGCCCCACATGAGCTCCTGTTATAATTAATGGCCATCTGTTATGATCAGTAATTTTAATCATTTTTTCCTCTTTTTTTGATTCGATCTAATTTTTAAATACCTAAAACCAGCATATAATAATACGCCGTAAAAGATAATCCTTAGTAAATCCATCATGTCATGTGTGCTATTTCCCACATTAGCTTTTAGTGTAATATGTTTTGCTTTTGCAATTTGTGAAGCAATATCTGCATACCCGTTAAACAAAGCGGCACTATATTTGTTGTTGGTTTCTTCTTTACCCTTTGTTTTTTGTGCTAAAAGAGGGATAATAGTACCACCGTCATTTAGTGCCGTTGCTTTAAACTGTTTAAGATTTTTACTATAAACAATCGCAATATACAAAGAATTTAAAAATGATGAAGCGGGAGATAAAACCTGCTGTTTATTAAAATATTTATATAAAGATTTCGGTCTGGCTATGATATCAACCTTTTTATTTAAAGCAGAAAAAGTCAGTAAAATAGTCGGATGCTTAAAAGTCTTAATAAGATTGCTCTCATATTGATGTATTGTTTGATTATTTTCTAAGGTTTTTAGTATAACCAATCTTAAAGATATGCCTGTTTTATTGTATAGTTCTGAACCAAGTTTGTTCACATATTTGGTAAATTCAGGTTTATTGAAAACCTGATCTTTGTATAAATATTTCCCTGCATAAGCAGTTGTAACACTATATATCAACAATACGAGGACAAAAAATCCCCGACTAAAACTTTTCAATATTTAACTCCGAACTAAGTTATAAAAAGATGGTTAGGAGTAAAAACTGACCACAAAGTCACTATTGCTAATATGACTAATCCAAATGTTATTATTCTTATCATAATATATCCTTATTTAACAGTTTCAACATAAACACGATGCTTAGCAGCAATTACCGGACTTCCAAACTCAGGAATCTGCTTAGCGTTTACTATCTTAAAATATTTAACTTGGTTTGTTCTTTGAACATGCCATCCCCAGATGTTAAGTCCTATAAGCAGTGACAATAAAATTGCCACGGCTATAAAATAACCGCTTAATCCATCTAGCGCAAAAAGTCCGGAACCTTTAAAATTTTCATCAGCCATAATTATTCTCCTTTACTTATTGCTGTAACATATGTAGCTACTGCTTTAAGCTGTACCGGATTTAAATTTTTAAATGCCGGCATAACTCCAATACCACCATGTTTTCCATGCCCTACAATGTGCGCAACAAGCGTAGGTGTAAACGTATGGATATTAGGAGCTACATAAGGTGTCCCGTAACCATCTGCACCATGACAACTTGCACATGTTGAAGCAAATATCTTTGCACCTGCTTTATTTGATTTATCAAATCCATTTGATACGTACTCAGCTACTGTATGTATCTGCTTTTTTGTAAGTCCTGCAGACATTACAGGCATACCGGTAGCCAGCTCATGAGCTGATAAGTGATTATCTGAGCCATGCTCTATTACATACTCAACACTTTTAACTTGAATACGCTTATTAAGGTTAGCCGCTGTTCCGTTTAGTCCATCAGCTGCTAGTCCGTGACAAGCAGCACAGTCAACAATAAAGATTGACTCACCCATATTTGTTAGTTGTGTCTTTGTTAAGTTAGTATATTTTTTCTCAAATTTTGCATTTGAAATCTTAACATCCTTATTGTATTCACCAATTTGAGAATATGCATTAACGGGATAACCAAAAAGCATGTACCAAAATGCCCACACTATTGTGCCTAGAAAAATTATCGACCAGCCTATCGGGAGCTCGTTTTCATATTCACCTATTCCATCCCAATTATCTTCAGCTAATTTACCTGTTGCCTTGTCTGTTTGCATCTGGCGAACATATTTGATAGCTACGATAATAGTCGCACTAAATATAACGATAGCGCCAAGTATCGCCAAATCGTTTACGATATCTCCGCCTGCGCTTTTAGAGTCCATACCTACAGCTATATATGTAAATCCTAACATTAATAGGATCATCACAATAGCTGAAACGTAGAGCTTATTAATTTTCATTTTACACCTCCATCTTTTTTATTTTTATCCTTAGATATACCCTCAACAGGAGTATCATGTATATCATCTTTTAATGCCATATTGCCATATTTTTCAAAATCCTTATGTCCGGATTTTTGCCTGCTATATAGATAATATATATACACATATAAAAAAATAGTCAAAAAAACAACAATCCCAAAATATGTATAGGCTTGAATATTTGCCAAATTCTTCAACATGCTTTAGATCCTTTTATTTTAGAGCCCAAGTTTAAATCTTTTTTAAAAAAACCGGTCTTTGACCAAACATCTATCTTCCTAAAACAAAGTTTTCAAATCTTTAACAAGCATCTCTTAGCCATGATCTACTTTTTATGTCTCACCGTATCTTCAAGCGGCATATCAAAGATATTATCCTTTGTAACTAGATCATGATATTTCTCAAAATCCTTATGTCCGGATTTTTGCCTGCTATAAAGATAGTATGTATATGCAGATATAAATACAACTAAAAAAACTACCATACCCGCATAAAAAGTATATTGAACATCAGGTTTTGAAAAAAATGTTAGCCACATGACCTGTTTTCCCTATTTTAACTGATTTAAATATGCAAGCAATGCAACTATTTGTGGTATCTTGCCATGTGCTACATCTTCTTGTAATGTTTTATCAGAACCCTGATCAACAATAGCTTTTGCTTCTTTTAAAGCCATAGCATGTGCTGCGGCTAGATTTGGAGCCAAAGGAATAATCGTTGTCTTACCGTTTTTAAGTGGAATCGGGACATTGTACGGTACATGGAAAAATTCAGCTGCTGCTACTTGTGTCGCATATGCTGTATTTATATCTGTCGGATCTTTATATAGCCATGGATATTTTGGCATAATCGATCCCGGAACAAGAGCCTCAGGATTTATCATATGTTTTTCATTCCAATCAATCGTACGGTAATCGGCAACTCTGTGAAGATCAGGACCGGTACGCTCAGAACCCCATAAAAATGGTCTGTCATAAGCATATTCACCACTTAATGAGTAATGACCGTAACGCTCTGTTGATGACTTAAACGGACGAATAAGCTGTGAATGACATGCATTACAATCTTGATGTATATAAACCTGACGACCCGCATACTCTAAAATAGTATAAGGTTTGGTGCCTATAATCGGTTGTGACGCTTGTGCAAAGTTTGGTAAAACTTCAACCAAACCCGCAAAGGCAATAACTACAAATACTCCTACCGCAAATAAAAACGGATGTTTTTCTAACCAATGAAACATATTATCTCCTCCCTCTTTTATGCTGCCATAGGAGAAGCGTTTTGTAATTCGCTCTCTTCAACACGGCGTCCAGTTGTAATTGTTTTAACTATATTGTATGAAAACATAAGAAAACCTATCAAATACAATGCTCCGCCGACACCGCGAATAGTATAGTATGGGTGAAGGTCTCTTACAACGTCAACAAACGAATAAGCCAAGTTTCCGTACTGGTCTTGAGCACGCCACATCAAACCTTGCGTGATACCGGCAATCCACATAGATGTAAAGTATAAAACAACGCCCAGAGTTTGAATCCAAAACTGAGCTGCCATGATTGATTTTGAATATAGTTCACGTTTAAATAAACGCGGTGCCATATGGTAAAGTCCCGCCATAATCATAAACGCAACCCATCCAAGAGTACCATCGTGAACGTGTCCCGGGATCCAGTTTGTAAAGTGCGCTATCGCATTTACTGATTTGATAGCCAAAATTGGACCTTCAAGGGTTGAGAACATATAAAATGTAGATGCTAAAATCATAAACTTAATAAGTGGTGAATCTGCAACCTGTTTCCATTCACCTTTCATCGTAAGCAACATATTTATAGCACTACCCCACGATGGGAGAATCAATACAACAGAAAATACCGATCCCATTGTCTGTACCCAGTCAGGTACGGTTGAAAACAATAAATGGTGTCCTCCTGCCCATAAATAAACAAACATTAGTCCCCAAAATGAAAGTAAAGAAAGCTTATATGAATAAACTGCCTGACCCGATTCTTTTGGAAGAAAATAATATATCATGGCGATAATTGGAACAGTAAAAGCAAATGCGACGGCATTATGCCCAAACCACCACTGAACCATTGCGCTGTTTGTACCTGAATACATTGAGATAGACTGCATCCAGCTCCCTATCATGCTCTGACCGGCCGGATCTGTAGCTAAAATTGTAGGAATTTCAGCATTGTTAAACAGATAAAGCATAGCAATACCCAAAAATGTAGCTATATAATACCAAATTGAAATATATAGCGATTTCTCACGGCGAATACCGATAAGACCAAATATACTAATACCCCAAAGTACCCATACTACAGTAACGCCCAAAACCACAGGCCACTGCATTTCCGCATACTCTCTTGATGTTGTCCATCCCATTATGAGCGATGCGATACCAAAAACTACTACGACTAGATAAAGCCAAAACTGAAGCTTTCCTATAAACATCAAAAATTTTGACTCAGCCATAGATACTTTTAGTACCCTTTGCCCGACATAATACCAAGTGGCAAAAACTCCACTAACCGTAAATCCGTAAATAACTGCATTGGTATGAACCGGACGCAAACGACCAAATGCCGTATATTGTGCGATTGTATGACCAAAAATCGTATTGACGCCCGGATAAGCGAGCTCAAAAGCGATCAATACGCCTACTGACATACCAACTATTCCAGTGATTATAGTAGTCCACATAAACATTTTTGCGACAGTATAATCATACTCTAATGGACGATTCTCCATATATAGCCTCCTAAAAAATCAAAATGAAACAATCTGCTTTTTTATAACCGATAGGCTCTTTTTTATCGAGTTCCTTGCCGGCTATAAACTGCAAACTATAAACATCGCTATAATAACCAAACAAATCTGAAAGTTTGTTTATTTATTAATAGTTATTTCATAAGATGAATATTTAATAAAGATTTAAGCTACATGGGGAATTTGGTAACAAGTTAAATAATATGATAATTGGTTATTTCTGCTGTGCACCGCACTTTCCTACGCCACATTTGCCTGCGCCGCATTTGCCTGCGCCGCATTTCATAACTGCCTCATTGGCTTTTATAACAGATGATTTCGTATAGTACCAATAGTCAAACTGAAGATAAGCTTTATACACTGTCCATGTTCCAAATATGATAATTGTAAGTGCTGCAAGCTGTATCATAAAAGAGCGGAATTTACTTGTTGAAAAGATACTGATGGCAAAAGCAAATGAAAAAAGAGTTGGAATTGTAAATATACCAAAGATAAACATAACAAGAGCGCCGTAAAGTGCGGAACCTGTAGTAATGGCACTAACTAGCATTGTATAAACCAGTCCGCATGGAAACAGTCCGTTTAACATGCCTAGTATAAAAAAACTGCTTTTATTGCCGGAATTCATTTGATATGTAAAGATACGCTTAAACCAGTTATATTTACTAAGCGGTATCTCAATGGAGTTTAAAAACTTTAGTTTACCGGCAAAGGATAAACCCATGATAATCATCAAAATACCCGCAAAGAAAAACATGACAGCCCTCGTCAGCGGGTTTATCTGCCATAAAGATCCAAAAAAACCAAATACTGCGCCAAGTAGCGTGTAAGATGTTACTCTACCAAAATTATATAAAAAATGGTAAACAGATTGTGTGATTTTTGAATCGCCGGGTTTTACTTTTGCCATAGTGTATGTCATAATAAATCCACCGCACATTCCTATACAGTGACCTATAGAGCCCAAAAGAGCAAAGCTTATAATTGCAGTTAGTTCTATACCGTTCATCTAGCTTCTTTTTTAGCAAATTGTAGCCTAAGAGTGTTACATTTGTGTTAAATATCTAAAAATCGACTTTATGGGTGCCACTTTACTGTCTATGTTCGTCAACCAAAGACCTAAATTCATTAAAAATATATCTGCTTTCTTTTGGACCGGGACTTGATTCAGGGTGATGTTGAACTGAAAAAATAGGCTTGTTTTTATATCGAAGACCCTCTATAGTTTTATCGAAAAGATTTACATGCGTTATATCAGCTATCTCTACTATCTCACTGGGTACATTATAATTATGGTTTTGTGCAGTTATCTCAACAACGCCCGAGATGGTATTTTTAACAGGATGATTTCCGCCGTGGTGACCAAACTTTAACTTAAATGTATCGTATCCGTGTGCGATACTAAGGAGTTGGTGACCTAAACATATTCCAAATATCGGTATATTTGCATTAGAGAGTTTTGCAATTTCTTTTTGTTCATTTTTAAGCATCAAAGGATCGCCGGGTCCATTTGATAAGAACACACCTTTAATCTGTTTATTTTTAAATCTTGAGATTAAATCATCTGCACTAAAATTGTGTGAAATAACCTCCACTTCAAATCCACTGCTTGTTAGTTCATTTAAAATATTTTGTTTAATGCCAAAATCAATTGCTACAATCTTAACGCCGTTTGGCTTAGCGTCGGTATAACTAAATTGAACATCGTCATAAACACCATGTTTATGTATGTATGGGGTTTTTGTGCTTACTTCTTTTATATAATCGATCTCTTGGATATGTGCAGAAGACTCAAGCATTCTCTTTAGCGTAGCTTTATCGCTTATAGATGTTGATGCAATCATCATCATAGAACCCTCACTGCGGAGAATCTTTGTTAAAAATCTTGTATCTACATCACAGATACCTAAAATATCATATTTTTTTAACATGGATGCAAGAGAATCCTGTGCGCGAAAGTTTGAGTACCTGTCTTGATACTGCCTGACTATGACACCCTTGCAAAACGCTTTTCGGCTCTCCATGTCTTCATCGTTTATACCGACATTACCGATTTCTGGCATAGTAAATGTGATAAACTGTCCTGCGTAAGACGGATCTGATACAATCTCCTGATATCCCGTCATTGATGTATTAAAAACCAACTCTCCTACTGATGTTATATCTGCGCCAAAACTTTTAGCTTCTAAAAAAATACCGTTTTCTAAATACAACCACACGCTCTTCATTAAGCCATACCTCTTTTTTGCAACTCTTCTTTAAACAGCTTTTCATACATTATCTCATAATCATCGGTTCCGGGTATCAAGACGCGCTTATATGATGAAAGCTTGTTTCGTACTTTGTCATCAATCTCATTATTATCTGCTATAAAAGATGTAATGGAGTTATAAATGATATTTTTTATTCTATTTTCCGCTACATCAAAATGAATCAAATCCTCTTCATACAGTTCATCTAAAATTTTATGAGATATATCTGAAAAATGCTCTTCATAGTTTAAAATTACATCAAACTCAGGTGCTAATTTCTTTTTAATCATAAAAAAAAGCTGTCTCTCATCTGCTAAATAAAAATCGATCTGCTCCTCATTATCATCAACTATCTCATAAACCTTTTCATCTAACATCATCTCTTGCTTGATGCTGCGTATTAACACTTTTTGTGCCTGGGCAGCAACAGGGTCAAGACCTTTAGTCATAGTTACTATGCCGCTTTTATTTAAATCTATTGATAGTTTATTACAAATGTGCGGTACGATTTTTAGAGAAACTTTCATATATCAAGCCTATTTAGGATTTATTGCGCATTTTACACAAATAAAAGTAAAATCCTTATTAGAGAAGAGCTGTTTGAGCGTTATTTTTCTTTTGTCAGCATGATAGTGAGCTGTGAGGCTTTTTGCGGACTCATCTGTGTAAAGATTTTTCCAATCACTTTTGGATCAAGTTTTCTCAATATGCTTACAGCGACAGTTGCGTTCATATCAGAGAGCACACCCGCAGCGGCATCTGCCTTCATTTTAGAGTAAGTTTGTGAGATTTTACCCATTACGGCAGACTTAATATCAGCTAGAATTTGCTTATCTTTATTTAACATCTGCGCAACAGCTTTCTCTTTTTCTTTAATCAACTTCAATTTTGCGTCAATATCCCTTTTTTGTACCTGCAGCAATGCGCTCTTTTTTTTCAATAAACGAGCCGTAGCCGACTTTAGCGCGGATAAAGCTTGTTGCTGCTCATCAATCTGGTCTAAACGTAATAAAAGTTGATTTTTTTTAGCTTGAAATATTTTTGTGCAATCATATGTTGTGTTATTATTTACCCCGTAAGCATAACTAAAAAGTACAACAAACATAATCAAAAATCTCATGCGCGCCCTTTGATGTTGTATCCAAGCATTGCTATCTCATCCATCTCTTTAGCATCCAAAAACCGCTGCTCTTTTAATATCTTTTTAATCTCTTCAAGCTCAAGATACTTAAATTTTTCATATTCTAACGATGCCTCTTTTAGTTTCTGTCTTGAGAGAGCTAGATCGTTTTGCGCATACAAAAGCCAATCTTTTTTTTGATTAACAACCCTTCGCTGATAATCCAACACGGTTTTATCTGCTAAAAACTGCTGCATCTTTCCATGTCTTACACATTTACAGTTATTTAACGACATAACAGCTTCTTTTACGGCTGTGGCTGCTAATTTTACTGCGGTATTTGTTTGCTCGAACACAAGCTCACATTTTTGTAGCTGATTTTTTTTAATTTTAACTAAAGATGTGAAGCGTGTTTTCATCTATACTACAGCCTTAT
>JALVUF010000045.1 GCA_027023805.1 Helicobacteraceae bacterium | reverse complement strand
CTAATAATTTCCCCTACAAAATTATCCTCCCCAAAAATTTCATCACAAAGCTTTCTAAGATTTGCCACTTCATTATCATCTATACTTATAAAAATAACCCCATCATCTTTAAGCAGATTTCTAGCAAATTTGAGTCGTGGATACATCATAGAAAGCCAGTCACTATGATACCTCCCACTTGTATCACTATTTTGCTTACTATGGAATGTGTTACCCTCACTATCTACTTGCCCAGTAACTTCAAGATAATTTTTAATGTTATCTTTAAAGTTATCTTTATAAACAAAATCTTTACCCGTATTGTATGGCGGGTCTATGTATATCATCTTCACTTTTTTGTGGTAGGATTTTTGAAGTAGTTTTAGCACCTCTAAGTTATCGCCCTCTATATAGAGGTTTTGTGTGCTATCCCAGTTTTTAGACTCCTCTGGTGCAGGTCTAAGTGTTCCAGTAGATGGAGTTTGTGCTATTTTTTTAGCTTCTTGTTTGCCGTTCCAAGTGAAGTTATACCTCTCTTGCTCTTTGTCTATAAACTTGCCAATCTCGTTTTGTAGCTTTTCAAAGTCAATTTTACCTTCACTAAAAACTTCAGGAAACAGCTCTTTTAATTTTTCTATATTCTCACTCACTATATCTAAACTCTTACCATCTAACTTATTCATATTTTCTACCTCTTGAAATTTTACTCTTTTTAGTGTATAATATTACTACAACTTTCCTTCGGGACGCCCTCTGGTAAAACTAGAGGGAAAACATCACACATCTAACAACTCCCTAAACTTAGTTTTTAATTCACTGAATTCATCTTTTGAAATCATACCTATTTTCTTTTCTAGTCGCTTTATATCAAAAAGCTTTCCCTGAACTAAAAAGTGCATTGCTTAAAGTGTCGTTGAGAGTAAATGTAAAGAAAAAACTGCCATTTTTGATTTGAGTAGACAAGGGTATGCCAAAAAAGATATGTTTATTAAATCGTTTTAATACAAGAACAGGTCTTGCAAAAAGTTTACTTTTCCCATTTTGCTCAAATCCTACATTTTCTCCAATGCAAGTCCAGTAAATTTCTCTCTCTTTTGGGATACTGATTTTAGTTTTGTTATCAATTCGCTTTTTAACTTCGTTCCATTCATCAAATTGTTTCATATCTTACTCTTTAGGTTAGCTAGGTTATCTTTCATTTTTATTGTTAGTGATAAGTTAAATCTTACTTGGAAAAAACCTGTTCCAATGATAAAATCTAAACTTTATGAACTAAATCAAATGTTCAATCTTAAATTTTATGAGGAGGAAAATTAGTTAGGTGTTACTGTTAGACACAACTTTTAGGGTATGTCTCAAATTTTCAACGGTCTCGAATATCCGATGCTGACACAGATTATTGAACACTGCCTTTTTACACTCATTTAACTTCCTCTATCTCTTTTTTATCTTCTAATACATCCATCATTGCCCCATCAACCAAAGTACTGTCCAACTCCTTTTTCGGCTTGATGTTAGATACCTGTTTAAGCATAGTAACTTGTCTTACAAGGTTACCATTACCTACACTTAGTTTATCAAAGGCATCACTATAACTTTTATTTGCACTCTCCAGTCCTTTTCCGACCTTTTTTAAGTCTTCTACAAAACCATTAAACTTTTTATACAACTCTTCTGCTCTTTTATATACATCTTGTATATTTTGAGCTTGTCTTTCATATCGCCATGTATTCTCAACTGCTCTAAGAGCTACAAGTAAAGTAGTAGGGCTTACGAGTATAATCTTTTGTTTAAATGCTTCGTCATAAAGATTTACATCATGTTCAAGTGCAAGGAGTAATGCACTCTCAATAGGTACAAACATAAATATAAAATCTAAGCTATTGATGTTTTTAAGATCTTCATATTTTTTATTGCTAAGTCCTTTTATATGCTCTTTTACAGACCTGATATGACTTTTTATAAACTCATGCTTATCTGTTTCATCATCTGATGCCATATATTCATTGTATGCTGTTAATGATGTTTTTGCATCTATGATTATATGTCTGTTATCTGGTAGATACACTATCACATCAGGGCGAAAAAGTTTATCTTCATCATCTCTTAAACTCACTTCTCTTTTGTACTCATGTCCTTCTCTAAGTCCAGAACTCTCTAGTACATTTTCAAGTACCATCTCGCCCCACTTGCCTTGCTTTTTACTATCGCCTTTTAGTGCATTTGTAAGGTTTGAAGCCTCTGTGGTCATCTTCTGATTTAACTCTTTTAACATTTTTAGCTCTGTTGATAATGCACTTCTGTCTTTTGCTTCCTTGTCATATACATCTTCAACTTTCTTTTTAAAGTCTGTAAGTTGTTGTTTCATAGGGTTTAAGATAAGTCCTAGACTCTCTTGACTCTGTTCTTTAAACTTTTTACTATTACTATCAAATATTTTATTTGCTAAGTTTTCAAACTCTGTTTTTAGTTTCACTTCACTATCTTGTAGATATTTTACTTTCTCTTGCATAGCTTTATTTTGTTCTTCTAGTTGTGTTTGAAGCTGTGATATTAGAGATTTATCATTTTTACTCTCATCATTATATTTAGATATTTGTACCTTTTGTTGTTGTAGCTCTTCTTTAAGTTCATCTATTCTTTTATCGCTCGTTATTTTAAAGTCAGCGTATTTTTCTTTTTGCTCATCAAGTGAAGTTTTATATCTTGAAGACTCTTCTTTTATATTTGAAAGTTCAATTTGTTTTTCATTTATAACTATCTCTAAATCTTTTATCTTTTGTAATGAGGTCTCAAGCTGTGTAAGTTTTTCTTTATAAGTTGCTAGTTCAATATTTTTACCATTTAGCAGTTCAATACTTTTTTTTATTGTTTGAGCGCTTTTATAATAGATATATAAACTGACCCCCAATAAACAAATAGTAGTTATACCTAAAATTTCAATCATGTACTCGCTCCCATCAAAAGTATTTTTTAATTATACTCTTATAATTTGGAATTTACAGAAACTATTTTACACCATCCGTGCAAAGTTGGGAATCGCATAAGCGTTTACACACATTAGCGCAGTGATAGATATATAATCTAATGCCTAAGGTACTTCAAGGTATAAAAATCATGAAGCTACTTTAGCTACTTTATTTTTGTGGGCTCATCCAGCCGAGATAAAACCATATCAAAACATTTTGGCATTATAGATGTGAGGCATTCTAGTTTGTCTTGCATAGACACTTTTCACACATCGTTATCAATTAGCTTATTTTATTAAGCTAATGGCAGCTTTTACTGCGTTAATATAGCTAAGTGTTTTGGCTTTGTTTTGGTATGCAATATCAAATGCGGTTCCATGGTCAACTGAGGTGCGGATTATTGGTAGATTTAATGAGATATTGATACTTTCATCAAAATAAAGAGCCTTTAACGGCGCTAAGCCTTGATCGTGATACATAGCGCAGATATAGCTTATATTTTTCCTAAAATATGGCGCAAAAGCAACATCAGGAACCACGGGACCAAAAAATATCTCTTTTTTTAACTCTTTATTTACCTGCTTGATAGCCTCTGATATATAAATCTCTTCATGACCGATAGCTCCGTTGTCACCGGCATGTGGGTTTAATCCCAAAACCGCAATCTTTTTATCTTGTACGCTTTTGTGTAGATTAAGCAAAAACGGCACCAGTTCCTTGAGTGTTACATGTGATGATACCTCACGAAGCGGAATATGCTCGGTAAAGAGCGCAACATACAGCTTTTCGCATCCAAGCATCATAATAGCGTCACTCTTAAAATAATCTCTTAGCATATCGGTGTGACCTTTGTATTTAAGACCTGCCATCATCCATGCTTCTTTATTTATGGGTAACGTAACTACTGCACTGCATACCTTATTTTCACATAATGTAAGAGCTTTAACAAATGATTTATATGAGTAGCGTCCGCTGATTTTTGTCGTTTTTGAGGGCTGAATAGTTATATCATCCTTAATGGCTTTACATGTAAAGCTTGACGGAATATCAAAACCTAGCAAAGCGGCGCCTTGTTCTACTACACTTTTATCAACACAATAAATCGGATTACAAAGAGTCTTTATGGTCGTATGTGCCCTTAGTGCAATCTCTAGCCCTATGCCGTTTATATCTCCTATACTAATTGCAATGTTTTTCATAAATTAGCTTCTTCATCTCTTTAACAGCATCATTTAAACCTGTAAAAACTGAGCGAGCTATGATGCTTTGTCCGATATTTAGCTCTGTTATCTCATTGATTTGCAAGATAGGCTTGATATTTATATAATTTAATCCATGTCCCGCAGCTATTTCCAGTCCTAAAGCTTTTGCTTCTTTTGCACTTTTTTTTAATGCTTGTATCGCTTTTTCAAGCCTTGATGCAAGCTCATAACGCGGTAGCTCAAGCTCTTTTATAGAATGTTTTGTATGTCTAAGAGATGAGTTTAACATAGCATACAGATTTGCAAATTCACCGGTATGGAGTTCGATCATCTCAGCGCCGAGCTCTTTACTTTTACCAACTGCCTCAATGGTCGGGTCTATAAAAAGTGATACCGGAATAAGCCAATCATGAAGTTGCTGTATCGCATTTGCTACTGCTGACTCATTTGAAAAAATATCCAATCCTCCTTCAGTTGTTATCTCTTGCCTATTTTCAGGCACAATAGTGGCACGATGGGGTTGAAGTTTACATATAATATCTAAAATATCTTGATTGATTGAGCATTCAACATTCACAGGAACCCAGCTTGATTCTATGATACGTTTTACATCAATATCTTGTATATGTCGTCTGTCTTCACGCAGATGAATCGTTATCTGATCGGCTCCCGCTTGAGTGGCTGTGTCAAGCGCCATCAAGATATCAGGATCATTTATGCGTCTTGCCTCACGAAGTACCGCTACGTGGTCTATATTTATGCCAAGTTTCATAATGTCACTCCTCTTTTTGTGTAAAATTCTTGTTTAAATTCTACATATCTGTCATCTAAAATCGCTTCTCGCGCCTGCTTCATAAGAGTTAGATAGTAATGAAGATTGTGCAAACTTGCAAGCCTGAAATATGTTATTTCACGCGCTCTAAAGAGGTGGCTTAAATAAGCTCTGCTATATCTTCTACATGTAAAGCAGTCACACTCTTCATCTATGGGAGTTTTATCGTGTTTAAATTTTGCACCGCGAATATTTATCTTGCCAAAAGAGGTAAAAAGCGTGCCGTTTCTGGCATTGCGCGTTGGCATCACGCAATCAAACATATCTATACCGCGCCCTATATTTTCTATAAGATCCTCAGGAGTGCCCACGCCCATGAGATATCTTGGCTTGTTTGTAGGCATAAACTTGACTGTATGCTCAACCGTGTTATACATCTGTTCATTTAGTTCGCCTACACTAAGTCCTCCAATAGCAAATCCATCAAAATCCAAAGCGCAAAGCTCGTTAGCGGATTTTGTTCTAAACTCTAAATCTGTTCCGCCTTGTATGATTGCAAAGATATTTTGTTCCCTGCCGACGCCCTCTTGCTGTTTTTGCCTAAAATACCGCACGGATTCTTCTGCCCATTTTGTTGTTCTTTTGATTGATAGTGCTATACGCTCTTTTGTTGCGGGCAGGGCGACTAAATCATCTAAAATCATCATGATATCAGAACCTAGATTGTGCTGTATGTCTATAACTTTTTGCGGTGTAAAATAATGCTTACTACCGTCAATATGGCTTCTAAATTCTATGCCGCCCTCATCAGCCTTTGAGATATCACTAAGACTAAATGCCTGAAAACCGCCACTATCTGTTAGAAAACTTTTATCATAGGTTGTAAAACCATGTAGTTTTCCCATCTCTTTGACGGTTTCATCTCCGGGACGAAGATACATATGATATGTATTTGCTAAAATGATATCGGTATCTAAAATGTTTGTCATATCTGTCATATCAAGTGCTTTAATGCTCCCTGATGTGCCAACAGGCATAAATACAGGCGTTTTAATGGTGGAATGAGCTGTTTTGATTGTGCAAGCTCTGGCGTCGTTAGATGTTTTTTCTACTGTAAATTCCATAAACTCTTACTTTTTTTTATCGTTATTATATCATTATATGTTACAATAAAGCACCTCTGCTCTAAGATATTTTTGAAAAAATTCAAGACAACAATTTAAAAGCGGATGATCTGTTTTTTAATGAATCAGATGAGATTCAAACTCTCTTAAACGCTTGATAACTGATAGAAATTTAGTTATATCGACCCAACGCTCAATGAAAA
>JALVUF010000044.1 GCA_027023805.1 Helicobacteraceae bacterium | reverse complement strand
TAACTATTTAATAGGAGACATTATATACATATAAACCTTAAACAACAAAAATAGTGAGACATAGCAATTGTCTTACTATTTTTAAAAATATGACAGTTTGCAATAAAAATTAGTTTAAAATAAAAAAATAGTTATTGTTATAAAAATTTTAAATGTCCGCTTTACTGAAAATAGTCTAATAGTTAGACAAAATATCTTTCTAATAAAGATAAAATGTAAAGAAAGGACATAATGTCTGCCTATTTTTAAAGGAGTTGTTATGCAAATGAAGAAAAAACTACTTGATTTGGTTCGTGATAAGATTCGTTTTAAGCATTATAGTGTTAAAACAGAGCAGTCTTATACTGGATGGATAAAACAGTATATATTTTTTCATAAAAAAAAGCATCCTATTGAAATGGGTAAGAGTGAGATAGAAGAATTTTTAACCTATTTGGCAGTTAAGAGAAAAGTAAGTCCTACCACACAAAATCAAGCTTTTTCCGCACTTTTATTTTTATATACTCAAGTTTTAGGCATGGACTTGTCAAATGAAAATATTCAGGCTTTGCGGGCACAAGAAAGAAAACATATACCAGTTGTTTTAACCAAAGATGAAGTACAGAAAATTTTAGAAAACCTGACAGGAATATATCAACTTATAGTATATCTTATGTATGGATGTGGCTTGCGAATGAGCGAAGCATTAAATATAAGAATAAAGGATATAGATTTTGGATTTGATAAACTTTATATATGGGATTCTAAAAGTTTAAAAGATAGAACAGTTCCTCTTCCTCAAGTAATAAAGCAAAGACTTCTTGCACAAATTGACTATGTTAAAGGAATACATATTAAAGATATAAAAGACGGATACGGTTGTGTATGTATGCCTCATGCTTATGAAAAAAAATCTCCAAAAGCAAAGTTTGAAACAAAGTGGCAGTATATTTTCCCTATGACAAAAGTTTCAAAAGACCCAAGAAGTGATATAATTAGAAGACACCATATACATCCAAAAACTTTAGGTCGCAACATCAAAATAGCTGCTCAAAAAGCTAATTTAAACAAAAGAGTGACTTCACATATATTTCGTCACTCGTATGCTACTCATTTATTACAAGCAGGCATAGATTTAAGAAGTATTCAAGAGTTTTTAGGGCATAAATCTGTAGAGACTACTATGATATATACTCACGTTGTGAGTGAGATGAATAAAGTAAAACTGATAAGTCCGTTGGATTTTTAAACAGATAAGCTGTACTTTTAGACTTTTTCATAGGCTGATGTTTGTCACTTTATCTGACAAACTATGTCACTTTTTTACGAAAAAACCATCCTGCAAATACTAAAGATGTAAAGCCTAAAAGTAGCATTGGGTAGATAAGGCTTAGGGCTACATGTAGAGATATGTCTTTTAGAAAAACGCCTTTTAAGAGTATCAAAAAATATTTTAGTGATACAAAATTAGTCATCGGGATCAGCCATGAGGGCATATTTTCAACCGGCGTTGCAAATCCAGACATGAGTACATAGGGAACAACCAAAATAAATGCTCCTAAGACTCCTTGCTGTTGTGTTTTTGAT
The DNA here is from genome assembly GCA_027023805.1 of Helicobacteraceae bacterium. Classification (GTDB taxonomy): domain Bacteria; phylum Campylobacterota; class Campylobacteria; order Campylobacterales; family Sulfurimonadaceae; genus Hydrocurvibacter. The sequence goes on along the minus strand of JALVUF010000044.1, from coordinate 4,702 downwards.
ATAGAAGAGATGAAAAGACCAAGTCCCACGATTGAAAATAAAAAAGATACAAGTCCGATATAGAGTATCCAAACAGAGCCTAAAAACGGAACTTTAAATAGTGTCACAGCAACTACAAAAATGAATGTTGCTTCTAAGATGCTGATAATGAGAGGCGGAAATATCTTGCCCATGAGCAATGTAAGAGTTGAGAGCGGTGCGACTAGCATCTGATCAAAAGTTCCAAGCTCACGCTCCCTTGCAACGGAGAGCGATGTAAGTAGTACCGCTATTATCATAGACAGCGTGCCAATCAGACTGGGTACTATCCACCAGAAATTGATAAGATTTGGATTAAACCAGTTTCTAGCTACTATGGCGCCGGTATCAGGGTTTGGATACCTTCTAAGTGCCGCCATCTGGATATATTCTTTTGTTATTTGTGCGGTATTTGATTTGCGTCCGTCTGCTATGACTTGGATGGGGGCGGGTTTATTTAAGAGTGTATCTCTTGCAAAGCCCTGTGCGATTGATACTGCTGCTATAATTTTTTGAGTATCGATATAAGATTTTAACTGTTGTTTGTTTTTTAGTCTATATACATGTATAAATGTCTTATTGAACTTTAAAGACCTTATTATAGATCTACTTTGCGGTGTATTGTCTCTATCTAACACTCCTATGCTTACATTTTTGACTTGAAGCGTGACAGCAAAGGAAAAAAGCACCAACTGAACAAGAGGAGGTATTATGATGGTCATTCTAGATTTTTTATCACTCCATATCGTTAAAAATTCTTTTTTCATAAAAGCTAATAACTGTTGCATCAATCAAGCCTTTTTTTAGTAATTTTGACAATTATTATAAAAAATATCAAACCAAGTCCAAACATATATGCAAGATTTGGCATGATGACATTGTAATAATCTCCGCTTAAAAAAAGCGTTTGCAAGATAGAGATAAAATATCTAGCAGGGATGATATGTGTTAGCCCTTGTAGCCACATAGGCATACTGGCAATTGGAAATAAAAATCCTGAGAGTAAAAGTGCTGGTAAATAACCGCTTATTAGTGCAGCTTGTGCCCCTATAAACTGATTTTTAGCAAGTGTTGAGATAAGAAGTCCTAAGCCAAGTGTGGGAAATAGATATACTGAAGCTGAGACAAACAAAAGCCAAAAAGAGCCTCTAAAAGGGATATGAAACCAAAACAGGGCGATGAGCACGCAGACAACTAAAGATATGATACCTAAAATATAATATGGAAATAATTTTGCTATTATAAATTCAAAAATTGTTACGGGAGTGGACATAATAGCTTCCATCGTTCCGCGCTCCCATTCTCTTGCTACAACTAAAGCAGTCAGCAGTGTTCCGATAAGCGATAAAATAATCGCGATAGAACCGGGTATGAGAAAATAACGGCTAAGCAAAGGCGAGTTAAACCAGTATCTGGCTTTAACGATAACTGCAGGCGGTATGGAGTTGATGGATATATCTTCTTGAGATAGCCAATCGGACCAGATAGCATTTACGTATTGTTGCGTAAAACCTGCTGTGTTTGGCTGGCTTCCATCTGTTATTAGTTGGAGTTGCGGCTTGTTGTGTATTAAATCTTTTTCAAAAGTTGATGGAACAACAAGCATGGCTTCAAGAGTGCCATTTTTCATCTCATCGGCAAATTTTTGTGTTGTGTGAGCGATTTTGATATTAAAATTAGGCGATGTTTTAAAAGCGTTTATCAGGCTTTGCGTATGCTTTGATGGTTTTTCTATAACTAGACCAAGTTTAATATGTTTTGAGTTTAAAGAGATAGCATAGCCCATCAAAAAAAGCAGTAAAAGCGGTAAAAAGACAGCTATTAAAATAGCACTTGAATCTCTAGAGATTTGCAGTAGTTCTTTGATAAAAAGAGCAAAAATGCGTTTTGTTTTACTCACGTTTATCTCTTTTGATAAGTTCGATAAACGCATCTTCCATTGTTGCATTTTCTGAGACTTGTAAAGTTAAATTGTGCGGAGTGTCTAGTGCTATAACTTTTGCTTTATAGATAAGAGCAATCCTGTCACAATACTCCGCTTCATCCATAAAGTGTGTAGTGACCATAACAGTCATTCCTTTTTGAACCATAGCATAGATGTGATTCCAAAACTCTCGTCTTGTTTGAGGGTCAACCCCTGAAGTCGGCTCATCTAAAAATAAAACCACAGGATTATGCATAACAGCACATGCTAAAGCCAGTCTTTGTTTGTATCCAAGAGGCAGACTTTTAGTTGGGCTGTTTTTATAGCTTTGGAGTGAAAAAATATCGAGCATAGCTGCTACTTTTTGTTTTTTTTCTTTGCCCCTTAAGCCGTATATGCCGGCAAAGAAATTGAGATTTGCTATAACTGCTATATCTTCATACAATGAAAATTTTTGTGACATGTAGCCTATTTTCATCTTAGCTTTAATGGATGCATTTAACAGATCATACCCCAGCACCTCCGTTGTTCCTGAAGTTGGTCTTATAAGACCGCACAACATCTTAAAAGTGGTGGATTTTCCGGCACCGTTTGGTCCCAAAAAGCCAAAAATTTCACCTGGTTTTATTTTGAAATTTACATTATCTGTCGCAGTAAAAGAGCCGAATTTTTTTGTTATATTGGTGGCTTTTATAACATAATTAGATTTAACTTTTATCTCGCTTATCTGTTCGGCCAGTTTTGAGATACCGTTAAAGTTTACATGTAAGATATTTAAAAACCCGTCTTCAAAAGTAACATCTGCGTCTTCGTAGTGACAACCTTGTGCTTTTATCTCATCAAGCGGTGGCAAAGTGTCTTTGTCATGACATATCAGTTTTATCTTATCGCCTAAAATAACACCGTCTTTAATATTTTCATATTTTAATGAAAGCATTAGAGTTTCTCTTTTATCGGGTATATCGCCGACTATTTTAAATGCCTTGCCTGTCATAGTGTCGCTCAGGGCTTTTGGTTTGCCATCAAAGAGTATCTTGCCTTCATTTAATAAAATAACATGGTCAAACAAAGAAGCTTCATCAAGATAAGAGGTACTCCAAATAACGCAGATATCATCTTCAAGAAGCGTCCTTACCATCTCCCATAATTCACGTCTAGAGATAGGATCGACTCCGACACCGGGCTCATCTAACAAAAGAAGTTTTGGCTTTTTAAGCAAAGTGCATGCAAGCCCTAGTTTTTGTTTCATGCCACCGGAGAGATTGGATGCCATAAAAGATTGGAATTTTTCAAGAGATGTAAACTTTAAAAGTTCCTTGATTCTTTTTTGCGCGGCATCGTTATCTAAAAGATGCAGTCTTGCATAAAGTTTCATGTTTTCTAAAACGCTCAGATCTTCATATAGTCCAAATTTTTGAGGCATATAGCCTATATCTTCTTGAACTTTTGGCGTATCTTTTGCAAGTGAGTAGCCAAAAATCTCCAAAGTTCCGCTATCTTTTACCATAAGCCCTGCAAAAAGGCGCATAAGTGTTGTTTTTCCAGCACCATCAGGACCTACCAATCCTGTTATATGTCCACCGGAGATAGATAGCGATATATCATCTAGCGCTACTATTTTTTTAAAGGTTTTACGAAGGTCGGTAACACTAACTATAGACATAAAAAGTCTTACTTAGCTTGAATATTTGGAAATCTAAGAGTTACAGGCATTCCCTGTTTAACATCTTGTGAGTTTGTGTTTAACAAAACTCTAAACCTGTAAACCAGTTGTGTTCGCAACTGAGGTGTTTGAACAGTTTTTGGAGTAAATTGTGCTATTGGCGATATAAAACTGACTCTGCCATGGTATGTTTTACCGTCATCTGTTAAGATATCGGCTGTTTGTCCATACTTAACAAGGCCTAAATCTCTTTCAGACATATAGGCTCTAACCCAGTAAGTGTTTGTTTTGGCTAGCTCAACAACAGGCTGTGTCGGATTTACTACTGAACCGGCTTCGCGCACTCTAACTAAAACAATACCATTGCATGGAGCATGTAAAACTGTTCTTTTGTAGTTTATCTCTGCCTCGTCTCTTTGATACTGCAGAGCTTTCAACTGTGCTTTTGCAGCTGTGATATCTTCTTGTCTGTATCCGCTTTTTAATAACTCTAAATTGCTTTGTGCCATTTGGTAAGCCGCTAAAATACTTTTATATTGTGTTTTAATATCATCGTATTTGTTAATAGATACAGACTTAGAAGCTAGCAAGCCTTTATATCTTAAAAAGGTTCTTTTGGCATTTTGCATTAATATCTTTTGTTGATTAAATTTTTCCTGTGCCTGTTTTATGTCTTGCGAGCGAAAACCCTTTTCAAGTTTTTTGACTTCTGCTTTTTTTGCTTGAATGAGTGCATTGTCTTGTAAGACGCGGGTTTTGTATAAAGAGTTATCCAACGTTGCTACTACATCGCCCTTTTTGACTTTTTGACCCTCTTGATAGTAAAGTTTACTGATTTTACCGGGAACTTGAAAAGACAATATAACGGTTCTGACGTCTATGTTGCCATACAGTGTGAGAGTTTTGTTTTTTTTGGTAAAACAGCCGGTAAACAGAATCGGAATTAAAAGTAAAAAAAAGATATTTTTTGGCACGAGGAAATCCTTTTAGTAATTGTGTTGGACATTATTATATCTAAAATATTTATAATTTCTTGGCTAAGTTTTTGCGCGCTTATTTATAAAATAAAACATTTTATTAACTAAGATGAATTTTAT
>JALVUF010000043.1 GCA_027023805.1 Helicobacteraceae bacterium | reverse complement strand
TGTTTCCAAAAAAATGGACACTCAGCTCTGTATATCTTGGGGTTTTTCTAAGTAACTCATGATCTTTATCGGTAAATCGCTTGCGCATCATCTTTTCCATTTAAATTTCTATCATGGTAAAATATAATCAATATTATAAAATACGCCTGAATATGTTTATTCATTTATTATAGCCTATTTTCATATCTAAACCTTTAACGACTAAATATATTTCTTTCTGTAAAATTATCAGCTGCAACAAATCTGCTCATAAATGAAGGATGTTTTAACGGGAAATCAATCTCTTCTGGTGTTAAACAGTGAAAATCAGATTTTTGCTTACAATTACTTGCATCAGGTCCAAAACCAATATTTGATACTAAATTTTTATTCGGTAAAATGGTTAATGTATTATTCATGTAAGTTGAGAGCGACAATAAAAAGTCCCAATGCAATTTGGACCTTTTATCATACATATCTTGGTATATTTTATCCCAATATAAGATAGCATTTTGTTCACAAAATGAACTTTTAAGGCCATTTACCAATCTAAATTCCGGCCAATCGGACATTGAGAAGTCAACCTTATCCCATGTCCGTTTCCATGTTGCCCATCCCCATATATGAGTGTAACGGGAAAAGTAATAACTATCTTTGGTTACATTATTACCTTTTTGAAAGTTATTGCCAGATATCATAGCAACTCTCGTATCGTTCTCATAGTAATCTAACAGTTCATGGCAAAATCTAAAAAAGCTCAGGCTGGGAATACAATCATCTTCTAAGATAATGGCTCTATCGACATGTTTAAAAACCCATGATATTCCTTCCGATGTTGATTTAAAACTACCTTTATTTTTATCGGAAAAATTCTTATATACTTTGCATGACCAATCAATATCGCTTACAATGGCACGAACTTCTGCACAATTATTGACATCAGTTTCATTTCCTTTTCTTGGACCATCTGCGGTAATAAAAAGCTGTTTTGGCTTAATCTTTTTTATTATCTCAAAAACCTTTCTTGTCTCTAGAGGTCTATTGAAAACATGCAGTGAAATTGCTTCTGGATATAAGTCTTTATTCATTATATTTTCTCTGCATTATCTTTTTGATAATTATTCCAGTACGAAATACATGGTATTTTATCAAGATTACATCGATGTGAATATTTTTTAGTAATGTTAATAACTTCTTCCAATAGACTATCTACTAAAGTAATTGGTTTTAAGCCATGACTTAAAAATTTATCATTAATTACCAATAGTTCATTCTCATTATCCTCTTTTCTTGGGTTAGCTACAAATTCTATATTGGCACCTGTTATATTTGAAATTAATTTTGCTAAATCTCTTACGCGATGTGTTTCTGTCATCTGATTAAATATTTTAACTTTTTCACCCCTTTTAGGAGGATTGTTTAAAGCAATATCTATGCACCTCACCGTATCTTGAATATGAATAAAAGCTCGTGTTTGACCACCGGTTCCATGTACGGTCAAAGAGTAGTTAATAGCCGCCTGCATTAAAAATCGATTTAAAACAGTACCATAATCACCATCATAATCAAATCGGTTAATAAGTTTTTCATCTTTTTTTGTCTCTTGGGTCTGCGTCCCCCAAACAATACCTTGATGTAAATCGGTAACTCTAACTAAATCATTTTTATTATAGTATGCAAACATTAATTGATCCTGCGTTTTTGTTAAATGATAAACACTTCCTGGATTTACAGGGTACAATATTTCATGTTCTATAATATTTCCGGGTTCTTTTTCTAATTTTATTGATAAGTATCCCTCTGGTATCTCCATCCCTGCAGTTCCGTATCCATACACCCCCATAGTACCTAAATGTATAATATGTATATCAAGTCCAGACTCAACAACAGCTGCTAATAAATTATTTGTTCCGTTTAAATTATTGTCAACCGTATATCGTTTATGCTTTGAGCTTTTCATGGAGTATGGGGCAGACCTTTGCTCTGCAAAATGTATTATACTATCAGGTTTAAACTCATTTATAAGTTTTAATAATTGTTCATAATCTTGCGCAATATCAAAATTAAAAAAATTTATTTTATTGCCTGTTAATTTTTCCCACGTTTTCAATCGTATTCCCATGGGTTGTATAGGAGTTAAACTTTCAGTTTCTAATTCATTGTCGATATTTCTTCTAGATAAATTATCTACAATTACTACTTCATTCCCATTTTCCGATAAATGCAAACTTGTCGGCCACCCACAAAAACCATCTCCGCCCAATACTATAACCTTTTTACCCATGTTTTTGTCCTTTATATAACAATAATCCAAATGCACACTGTAAACATTCCAGATCATCTTGTAGTGTATTATCATTAATATTATATCTTATGTAATGTTTAAGATTTACAATATCGTTCAAATGCGCAACATAATAAAATACACATTGTGAATTAAATGAACTATTAACGATAAATTTCTTATTGCCGATGGCTACAATACCGTTGATATTTTTTTCCGATATTTCAAGTTCTCTTATAAGAATCTCTTTAACTGAATCGACGAGATTTTTATGCAATCTGCGACCTCCAGGAAAATCTAATGTAAATGCATCTATTCCTACACGATACTGTTTTTTTGGTAAAATAAACTCATTTTCAAATACAGGAAGTATTATTATAGAATCTAGTTTTTCAACTCTCCAATAATCAAATATTTGTGCTCCATCTTTCCATTTGTCGCAATAAATATTAAGCCATTTTGATTTTAATGTCAATATATTTTCAACTTGCTGCATCATCGGTCACCTTAAGAGAATTTTTAAATACAAACTCATCATAATGCTCATCATCTCTTGATGGCATATATACTTCTGCCTTAAAATTTCGCTCATCATCACTATAATAAAATTTCAACTTTTTTGCATTGTTTTTGTATTTATCTAAGAGTTGATAGTTTATACACATCTGTTTTAGATCGTATATGTTGTTTATTGATCTGTCTTTTGAGTTTACATGCAAAGTATCTATCTCTTTATCATCAATCTCAACTATGATTGTCGTGATCTTATCCAGATCCAAACTCATCTCTATGCCCATGCTAATAGCATCAATGCTTGCCTGGATGAGTCCTGCTAGTGAAAAAAGCCAATACCTATGGGCATAAACCCACTCTATCATCTTTTGACGCTTATCGTTATCTGTTCTTGCATCTCTTACCTGAAGCTGCGCTATCTCGATCTCTTGGTGCATGATCAGAGCTTGCGTGGCGTCTATAAATATATCGGCAAACTTCTGCTGGGCAAAATACTCTTTTATATGATCGATCTCACTCATAATATCAGCCAATTTTTGAAAATCCACCTCTTCATAAAGTCTTTTTTGATCCAACTTGTCCATGATTTCACATTGATGCATTACATGTAAAAAAGCATCTTCCACCTCTTGCTTTATCTGCTTGGCAAAGATAAGCATCTGCTTTATCTTTTGTTTTGCGTCTGCTTGATCCTTTAAGATATCAACTGCTTTTCTGTTGCGCAGTTTTATCTTTGTCTTTTTTACAGATACATCTACAACCTCTTTAACGGCATCTGCAAAACTCATCTCAAGAGCACCTTCGATACGCGCACCCCCTTCTGTGGCATTGATAGTTTTTATTCCTTTTTCATTAGCACAAGAGATATCTGTTTCAAAAAAGTTTTTAAACAGTTTCCACACCACTGTTGTTTTAACTTGGCCCTCTCCACCGTAAGCAGGAACATAAATGGCATTTTGATTAGCAGGTGCATCTGCCTGACCAAATATATGACCCTCACTGTGTGTTGCTCCATCTTTAGCAAAAGCTAAGTCCTGACCTATTAAGATACAGTTTTTAAAATCGGCATGAAAAACAAGCTCATACGCCATATTTGCCGCACTCATGCCAATGCCGAGATAGCCATAGTCCGGCTTGTTAAAATATCTTGTATATCCAAACGGGCGCATGCTTATTTGAAGCACCCCCGCTTTTATCTCTTTAAATAGATCGGGATGGGCAATTGAGGTGATGGCAAAAACCACATCTTCACAAAATTCTTTAGAAACCGAGCTGTAAAATTTGGCCGTCTCTATTACACGCTCTAGTGAAAATACGATATCTGGCTTTATATCCTCTTTTTGGAGTATGGGAAATGAAGCGTCTATGCAACAAATAGTTACATAATCTTTTATCTTTTTAAGAAGCGGCAACTGTTTTTTTAGTGACGGACCCGTTGAGACAATAACTGCTGTTTGTGTATTTTTACACTGCTTTAGCAGCTGCATAAGCGTTGGAGTCTCAAGCATTTTGTCCATATTTGCTACTTGATGTTTTAAGCCGATTAACGCATCAACAGAGCTGTTGCCCGTGCCTCTTACGACATGTTCGATCGCTTGCAAAAACAGTGTATTTATCCTTATAATCTCATCACTGTAATGCCTCTCATAGTAATCAAGCGTTATAAAAAAAGTATATGTTTTACAGAAGAGTTTTGCTTCAGCAAGCATAAATATCATAATCGCCTCGGCACTGCCCATATCTTCACTATCTAACAAAACCAATCTATCTTGCTTTATTTCAGCCGTAAAGTCATTAAAATGAAACGCTATATAGATAAGCTCAACCTCCGGCTCAACCACAACAACTCTGCGCAGAGTTTCATTTTGCAAGAGTGCTTTAAAAAAAACACCATTGCCTAAACCGTAAAAATATAAAAACGGATATCTTTGATACTTTACAAACTCGTTTAACTTGTTTTGCGTTTCATTTATCGGCACACCGGAATATAACACATCGCTGTTTTTAGTATCTGCGATATTTATATTAAGAGGGTCTTTTTCATCAACAAATACTTCAAAATTTTTATTTTCTTTGACTGAGAAAAGCTTGGTTGCAAGTTTCGGATTTTTCTCAACAAGCGTTTGAAGATTTTGTTCATAAAATGACATCTATTTCCTTGAAAGATTATATTTGATGTATATTTACATGTAAAGCATAAAGCCTTACACGTATTAAAGATACAGCTATTGTTACTGTAATAGTTTTAAAACATTTCGCTGAGCAGTATTTGCCTGAGACAAGGCATATGTACCAGATTGTGCTAAAATGTTTAGTTTTGAGAATGTTGCACTCTCTTTTGCAAAGTTAACATCCATAATTTGTGATTGTGCAGCCTTTACGTTAACCTGTGTAACTGAGATATTGTTTACTGTCGCTGTAAACTGATTTTGTGTAGCACCGATACCTGAACGGATCTTATTTAGATCTGTTAATGCGGCATCAGCTATGCTCATAACAGCCATAGCACCATGGAGCGTAGTAACACCGGCATCTTGCGCTTTACCGATACCTTGGACATTTAAGTTAGCATTAAAGCCCATAGCGCTTGCATTATTTGCTGAAATCTGACCGTTTATTGAACCTAAATTCACGGTAGCTTGAGCGGCATTTGCATTAATATCCGTATCTAATGTAGAATTTCCAGCCGCACTAACGACGATATCTTGCGCACCGGCACGTGTTAGGGTCAATCTACCAAAATTTATCGATTTATCACTAGAACCTAGTCCTGTTACAGCAGTTAAATTGGTACCGGAGATTTGAATACCGCGTCCATCAGTAGAATTAAGAACCAAGTTACCGCGATTATCAACCGTTGCACTAACACCCGTTGTTGAAGTGTAATTGTTAATGGCATTGACTAAAATATTTTGACTGTCGTTAGCGTTTGTCTCTGTGATATTTCCAAGATTAACACCGTTAATGGTAAGTCCTGTAATAGTCCCGCTTGCAACAGCGCTGGCTCCGGTACTCTCAACCTGAAAAGATGCCTTAACACCGCCTAGAGCATTTGAGTTTGCATTGATTTCACTAGCTAATGCGCCTATTCCGGTACCTGCACTAGTTGAAATAATGACAGAGGATAAACTAACTTTGTTAGTACCTACCGTAAAGTTTAATTGTGCACTGCCGCTAGCTGAAATATTGCTAGATGTCTCAAAACGAGTATTTCCTATTTTAGCTGAGTCGGTAGCACCTATGTTGGCGGTAATAGTCTGATTCGCATAAGCACCGACTTGAAACGACTTATTTGTAAATGAACCAGAAAGCAGTGACTGACCATTATATGATGTCGTATTTGCGATATCGTTTAACTCTGACATCAAAGCAGAGATATTTGCTTGAATCGCTTTACGCGTAGTAGATGTCTGACCTGCTTGTGCGGCCTCAGTTGCCTGTGTTTTGATAGTATTTAATATACTTGTCTGCTGAGACATTGCGCCATCGGCAATTTGCAAGATACTAATACCATTATTAGCGTTGTTAATAGCCTGACCGAGTGAGCTTGCCTGAGATTTCAATGAATCGGCGATTGCCAAACCTGATGCATTATCCGCAGCACTATTGATACGAAGACCTGAACTAAGCGCTGTTAGAGCTTTAGCTTGTTGGTTGGCAATATTTTGCGCATTTACCTGAGCATTAAGAGCCGCAACGTTTGTGTTAATTACGTATGACATTATAAATCCTTTTATGTATAAGAGCTTTTGCTCTTTAAGTTATTTCAGCGTCCTTGCTGATATACTTATATCGGCTTATCGTACAAACTATTTAGCAATTTTTACAAAAAAACGGTTTTTTTGCTACACTTTCAAAACTAAAACATCTAAATATCGCATAAACAGGGAAGAACTTTGGATTTAATTATAGTCGAATCGCCGGCAAAAGCGCGCACAATAAAAAACTTTTTAGGCAAAGGCTATGAGGTTATAGCCTCAAAAGGTCATATACGGGATTTGCCAAAATCACGCTTTGGGATAACGGTTGATGAACAAAATACTCTCACTCCCACATACAGTGTTGCCAAAGAAAACAGCCCTACAGTTAAAGAGATACAGGCTCTTGCAAAAAAAGCTGATATTATATATATAGCGACCGATGAGGATAGAGAAGGTGAAGCTATCGGATGGCATATAGCCCAAGCGATAAAAAAAGACCCTCTTAGCCTGCCTAGGATAGTCTTTCATGAGATTACAAAAAGTGCTATCACTCATGCACTCCAAACTGCGCGTAAGATTGATATGGACCGTGTTAATGCGCAACAAACACGAAGGCTGCTTGACAGGATAGTAGGATACAAACTCTCTCCCTTGCTTAGTTCAAAAATCCAAAAAGGTCTCTCAGCGGGTCGTGTGCAGTCATCAACTTTGAAGATAGTTGTTGACAGAGAACGTGAGATAAAAGCTTTTAAGCCTCAAGAATATTGGAGCATCGATACACTGTTTGAACCAAATATAGAAGCAGCCCTTGTCGAATTTGACGGCAAAAAATTACAAAAACTCACCATTGCCACAAAAGATGAGGCTGAGTCTATAACAGATATTTTAAAAAAAGATCTCTTTGCAATAGATTCTATAACAACAAAACAAAGAAAAACTGCAACACCTCCTCCGTTTATGACATCGACCCTGCAGCAGAGCGCTTCAAGCAAGCTAGGCTTTACGCCTAAAAAAACCATGATGGTAGCTCAGTCATTATATGAAGGAGTAAAAACTCCAAACGGCACCTCCGGTGTCATTACCTACATGAGAACAGACTCGCTAAATATAGCGGATGAAGCCATAGAATCAGTAAGAGCAGAAATCAAAAAAAGATTTGGCGATAAATATCTGCCTGCTTCTACTAAAGTTTATACTAAAAAGTCAAAAGGCGCGCAAGAGGCACATGAGGCCATACGACCGACTATGCTGGATTTCACTCCTGAAATTGCATCATCGTATCTTAAGGCAGATGAGATAAAATTGTATCGTTTAATCTATGAGAGATTTATGGCAACACAGATGGAAGATGCCCTGTTTGAGCAACAAACTATCATCTTTAAAGGCGAACGCGGCATCTTCAAAGCAACCGGAAGAAAACTTATTTTTGACGGTTTTTACAAAATACTTGGAAATGATGGCAAAGACAAGCTTTTGCCTGCTTTAAAAGAGGGTGAATCTATAAACATCAAATCCATCAAACCAACTCAGCATTTTACTGAGCCGCCTGCCAGGTACAATGAGGCTTCTATCATTAAAAAGCTTGAGGCTGAAGGTATCGGTCGTCCGTCAACTTACGCACCGACTATATCCACGCTTACTGCCAGAACTTACATAAATATCGAAAAAAAGCAGCTTGTACCTACTGAAATGGCGTTTAAAGTAACTGAAATTTTAGAAAAAAACTTCAGCAATATCGTAGATAGCTCTTTTACTGCCAACATGGAAGAGGTTTTAGACGAAATAGCCCAGGGTCACAAAGATTGGCAAAAAACGCTTCAGGATTTTTATTTTCCGTTCATGGAGCAAATAGCAAACGGTAAAGAAAACATAGCCAGCGAAAAACTTGCAAGACCACTTGGAAGAGAGTGTCCTAAATGCGGAAGCGAGCTATTGCTTCGTTCAGGCAGATATGGTAACTTTATAGCATGCAGTGCGTACCCTAAATGTAAATACACCGAGCAGGTAGAGGGGGAGAAAAAAGAGGAGGATAAAGAGCATTCAGAAGAAAAGTGTGATAAATGCGGTAGCGATATGATTATTAAAAACGGAAGAAACGGTCAATTTTTAGCATGTAGTGCGTACCCTAAATGTAAAAACACCAAACCTCTTAATTCAAATCTTAAAATCTCAGAAACTCCATGCCCTCAGTGCGGAGGCAAGCTTATATACAGACAGTCTAAACGAGGTGCATTTTGGGGTTGTGAAAACTATCCGGATTGTAAATTTATCTCAAAATTTGAACCAACCAAGCTAAAATGTAAAGAAGAAGGATGTGACGGCTTGCTTGCCAAAAGAACCTACAGAGGCAAAGAGGTATATGAGTGCATAAAATGTAAAAACCACACACCTGTGCAGGATAATCAAACATGAAAATAGGAGTACTCTCAGATACCCATAAAAAGATAGATCTGTCTCAAAAAATTATTCAACACTTTGTGAAAAACAAAGCAGAATTTTTAATCCATGCAGGTGACATTGTAGAACCTGAAATACTGCAACAGTTAAAAAACAGCGGACTTAAATATATCGCTGTTTACGGCAACAACGACTCACATCTTGCCAAATACCACAACTTATACAACCTCGTCCAAGAGCCGCACCACTTTAGGTATAAAAATACAAAATTTAAACTGATGCATATGCCGTTTTATTTATCAAAAGATGATGCCGATATTGTTATTTTCGGACACACACATGCATTTGAATGCGACTTTAAAAACAATACTCTGTTTTTAAATCCCGGGGAAGCATGTGCCAGAAATAAAGATCTCAGTGAATGCGCACTTTTAGAGATTACAGATAAAGCATATAAAGTAACGCGGTACAACAAAAAACCAAAAGAGAGTAAATTTAACGAAACTGAGCTAATTTTTGAGAAAATATCATGAAAAAGATTTTTTTATGTGCAATTAGCAATATAAACAGCGGTACATGTAATGAAGACTGTAAATTTTGCTCACAAAGCGTAAAATATAAAGCAGATATACAAAGATACACTCAAAAACCAATCGATAAGATTATAGATGAAGCCATAGCCGCACAACAAGCGGGAGCACTTGGTTTTTGTCTTGTAACAGCGCACAAAGGTCTTGATGATAAAACTCTTGAATTTGTCTGTAAAACAGCAAGAAGCATCAAGCTGGCAGCTCCATCTTTAAGACTTATAGCATGTAACGGCACAGCTACCACTAAGCAGTTGCAAAGTCTCAAAAAAGCCGGCATTTTGGCTTATAATCATAATCTTGAGACATCTCGCAAATTTTACCCGCAAATCTGCACAACTCACTCCTGGGATGAAAGAGTGCAGACATGTAAAAATGTAAACGACTCCGGTCTTGCTTTGATATGCGGCGGTATTTTTGGCTTGGGGGAGAGTCGGGATGATAGACTCAGCATGCTTGAAGAGATACAAAAATTAAACCCTGTCTCCGTACCTATTAACTTTTATCACCACAACGAAGCTCTGCCTCTAAAGCCCAGTTCCATCACTGTTGACGAGGCGCTAGAACTTATAAAACTCACCAAAAAAATGATTCCAGGTGCACAGCGCATAATGGTTGCAGGCGGACGCGAATATATGTTTAAAGATAGACAAAAAGAGATATTTGGTGCTGGAGCAAATTCTATAGTCATAGGCAATTATCTAACAACAAAAGGTGAAAATGTGCAAAAAGATTTGGACATGGTACACTCTTTAGGTTATGATATCGCACTATCGGTAAATACACAAGATTAGATGATGACACATAACGCAGAGCTTATCATCACCATATCGCTCATTATTATCTTTGCTCCATTTTTTGCTAAAATATTAAAGCTTCCGACTACACCCATAGAGATAATACTGGGCTCAATTTTTGGATATATCGGTTTTTTGCAACATCACTATCTGTTTAAACTCGTAGCAGAATTTGGTTTTTTATATCTAATGTTTATAGCCGGCACTGAGATTGATATGAAGCAGGTTTTAAAAATACCGGCAAAAATGCTTAAGCTGACTTTTGTTTATATCCTGCTGCTTTATGCTATTGCTGCGATATTTACACTGTATTTTTCCCTAAGCGGTGTGTTTATAGTGATTTTACCGCTTATTTCAGTCGGACTAGTGACAACGCTCTCAAAAGAGTATGGAAAAACCCCTTGGCTGGAGCTCTCCATGACAACCGGAGGTATAGGAGAAGTGGTTAGTATCACCATGTTGACACTTGTCTCAGCAGGACTAGAGCATGGCATGAGCCACGGACTGCTCAAAACTGTAGTATCATTGATTTTATTTTTACTGTTTATGTTAATTTTATTTAGAGCCCTGCAGCTACTTTTTTGGTGGTTTCCTCAAATATCGACCGTTTTAATGCCACACAAAGACAACAAAGAACAAGATATCAGACTCTCTATGGGGATACTGTTTATTTTAGTCGGAGTTATGCTGTATCTACACCTAGAGCTTGCATTTGGAGCATTTTTAGCAGGTATATTTTTACCTACGTTTTTTGACCATAAACATGAATTACCACAAAAGCTCTCAAGTTACGGTTTTGGATTTTTTATACCGATATTTTTTATCTATATAGGAAGCTCATTTGATTTGCACAGTCTGCTTACTAAAGGATTATTGCTTGAAGCCGTTACAATAACTGTCGTTATGATTGTTATGAGAACAATCAGTGCAACAGTTTTTATAAAATCCAACGGACTAAAAAATTCACTCCTATTAGCACTCAGCCACTCAATGCCGCTAACTATCCTAATAGCCATGGTAACACTTGCGTATAATACAAAAACAATAGATAAAATATCTTATGATGCTTTTATCCTAGCTTCTTTGTTTCAGGTAATCATCGTTATGATAATCATAAAAATAATACAAATGAAAAAGACCGCATAAGCTTTATTCTTTCTTTTGGATATAACATGCTATTTTATAACCATGGTTTAGTCCAAGCGCAATAGAGCCGCCTGACTCTTGTGTGATATCACCGGCTACAAACAATCCTTTAATATTTGTTTCATAATTATCATCATGAACAGGAACTCCATTTTGCTCTTTTATACCGGCATTTGCTAAAAATGAACTAGGAGTAGTGCCGCCTATTGCATAAATCACTCTATCAAAAGTATCAGCAGATATCTCATCAAATAAAACTTTCACTTTGCCATTGTCATCTTCAAGCCCTGAAATATTTACACCCAAAATAGGTTTAACTTCATTGTGGGCTATGGCATTTGCGATATTTTTTTGATTTGTCGGGTTTGCCCGTCTAAACGTCTCGCGTCTGTAACAGATGGACACATCATTTGTAGCTGCTAAGTCCACCGCATACTCTATAGCACTATCACCGCCTCCAACGACTAAAATCTTTTCTCCCTTGCCACATCCCTCAAGGGTGTATCCGATTTTTTTCCTAATAGATGACGGTATTTTGTATGTCGGTTTGTTGGGTTTACCCATTCTTCCTATCGTTACTACCGCATATTTTGTTTTAAAGCTTCGACCGGCTATATGTACATTAAACAAATCGCCCTCTTTTTCAATCTTGCTTACCTCAACATTTGTAATAAGCTCGATATCATGTTTGGCGATAACCTCATCAAAAAAATCAAGTGTACTCTCTTTTGTTCCGTCTAAAAAATACAAATTGCCGTCTAGCTCTACCTTTTGACCCTTCCAATCCTTGTCAACACGCTTATTGTCTTTATAATACTTACGAATAGTAGCATTATGATTGTCATCTTTTTCAAGCATTAAAATATTTTTAATCCCGCAAAGGTAACCCTCAACTGCCGCCGCTATACCGGCAGGTCCCGCTCCTATAACTATAAGATCGTATATTTTATCCATTGTTTGCCTTTATTGTAATTTATCTTTAAAATGATTTCTAAATTTTTCTATCTTAGGTGCTATTACCGTCTGGCAATACCCTTGATTTGGATTACGCTTAAAATAATGTTGGTGATACTCTTCTGCTTTGTAAAACTCATCAAGTAAAGAAACTTCTGTCACTATCTTGCGACTATAGTGCTTTTTTATTGTCGCTATCGCATCTAGGACAATCTGCTTTTGAGCATCATCATAACAATATACGACAGAACGATACTGAGTACCGGTATCTGCGCCCTGCCCATTTAACGAAGTCGGATCGTGCACGGCAAAAAAAATCTCCAAAATATCATGCAACGAAACAGTGCTATCATCATACTCAACCGATACAACCTCAGCATGTCCCGTGGTACCGCTGCACACCTGTTCATAAGAGGGATTATCTAACTCTCCCCCTGCGTATCCGCTAACAGCTTGCATAACTCCCTTAACAAGAGAAAATACTCCTTCCATGCACCAGAAACATCCTCCTCCTAAAACTATGCTTTGCCTTGCCACCTTGAGTCCTTTGGTTACTCATTTATATCAAAAATTATACCAAGCAACGCTTAAGCGTTTATTAAGGCAAGTAAGTATATTATAAACACAGATTATGAGAAATATAATTAAAAAGTGAAATCTCAACTAAATTTCTCAAAAAACAATAGAAATAAAAAGAGGCTATAATGAAAAGCGTATTAATATTAGGTGGTGGATTTGCGGGTGTTGAGTCGGCTATATATCTAAGAAAACATAACTATAAAGTTACACTAGTTAGCGATCGTGATTTTTTTTATATCTATCCGACTTCTATATGGGTGCCAACTCATGACGTTAAATTTAAAAATCTATGTGTTGGTCTAAAGGATCTTAAAAGAGTGCACGGTTTTAACACAATCATAAGCGAGGTTCAAAGTATTCAGGCTAAACAAAAACGCATCACTTTAAACAACGGCGATGTGCTGAGCGACTTTGATTATCTTATAATTGCACTTGGTGCATCTAAAATGAAACCTAAGGGCGTGCAACATACACTCTCAATATGTGGCGCACCGCAGCAATCCATGCAGATAAGAGACAAACTTGATGCTTTAATAAAACAAGGTAGCGGCAAGCTTGCTTTTGGCTTTGGAGGCAACCCCAAAGATAGTTCAGCCGTCAGAGGAGGACCTGGGTTTGAGCTTCTTTTTAATGTCCATAATATGCTTGCAAAAAAAGGCTTAAGAGATAAGTTTGAACTGACTTTTTTTGCCCCTATGCAACAACCGGGTGCCAGAATGGGAGACAAAGCTCTTAAAATGATGGATATGATTTTTAAAAAAAATAATATCCATAAACAATTTGGTAAAAAGATAAAAGAGTTTGTTACAGGTGGTGTGATTTTTGAAGATAACAGTAAGCTTGAGAGTGACTTTACAATGTTTATACCTGCGGGAGAGGGTCATAGTGTAGTCAAAAGTTCAGATTTACCGCAAAATGATGCAGGATTTATAAAGATTAATGATTTTTGTGAAGTTGAAGGCTTTGACTATGTTTACGCCGTAGGAGATGTCTCAGCTATCAAGGGGCCTTCCTGGCGTGCTAAACAGGGTCATATAGCAGAAGTGATGGCAAGAAATACGGCATACAATATTTACGCCAAAGACACCAATAAAACAAAACTAAAAGGATATAGCGAACATTTAAATATCTTGTGCGTTATGGATAGCGGAAACGGAGCAGCATTTGTATATCGGGATGGTAAAAAAGCCAAAATGATACCAATGCCCATAATAGGACACTGGCTTAAAAAAGGGTGGGGTCATTACTGCAGACTCTCAAAGCTAGGCCGCATTCCAAGGATTCCTGGAATGTAACTTTATAAAAGATTAAGCCGTATAATAATAAACTATATCAAAGTAGGCGATAACATCAATCCTCAAAAGGTATGACATAATGCTTAATAAAACGAAAACATATTTTATTTTTATTATTATATTAATGGTTTTCGTTTTTGGTGGGTGGTGGTATGCTAATTTTTTAATATCTACAAGCAATGCTTTTAAAATAAAATATTATCAAAAACAAGCTAGGCAGATGCGTAAAAATGCAGCAAGTTTAATCTCTCAACAACAGATGCTCACTATGCTCATAGCACAAACCCTCTCCAGCAGTAATCAGTTAAGCAGAGACCTTTTGCATAGCAGACTAAGATCATCCAATGACCGCGATTATTTTAAAAGGCTTGCTTCAAAAATAGACGCTGATACACTTTATAAAAATCTTTGGATACAGATTGTAAATAAAAATCTAGACTCAGTTTATCGTAGTTGGAGCCATAAAACCGGTGATAATCTATCAAAACTCCAGCCTGAGCTTCGTTTTGTAAAAAAGTATAAAAGAAAAATAAGCTCTATAAGTATCGGTCGTTATACCATATCCATTAAGGCAATCTCACCTATATTTTATCATCATACATTTATAGGTGCGGTTGAAGTAATCTCCCATTTTTCACCTATAGTCAAGCAACTAGATAACTCACAAATAAGCTCTATTACTTTAGGTAAAAAATCTCATAAATATCAATTAGGCGACTCGCTCGCTAAAAAATATATACGTAAATATTTTATAGCCGATGATAACTCCTCACATAAAATCATAAAATACCTTAAGATCCATGGAGTAAAAAAATACTGCACAGCTCCATACAATGTTGATCTTAAAAATAACAGACTAATAGTGTGCTATAAACTAAAAAACATTAATCATCAGACAATCGGTTATTTTATTATGTTTGATAAAATCTCTCGCGATACAGATATGAATTTAAAATACTTTACTTTCAAATGGATGGTTATCAATATAATAGCAATCATAAGCTTATTGCTGCTACTTAGTATAAAACTGTTTATCTCAAACAAAAAACAAAAGAAGTATTATCAAAATATCATCGATCTTACAAACAATATTATTATAATTACAGATAAAAAGCATATTATACAAACAAACAAAATCTTTTATAAATACTTTAATCCTAAAACCAGGCTAAAAGATATCTGCTTAACTAATTATTTTCTACCAAAACAAGATTATATACAGCAATACATGAATGGTAAACTGTGGATAGATTACATAACCCTTCACCCGGATAAAAAACACAAAGTAAATATTCAAATAGATAAAGAGGTCTATTATTTCACTGTATCGGTATCTAGAATTTCAAATGACGATAATTTTTGTGTTGTGCTTACAGATATCACAAAAGAGGAGATTTATCAGAAAAAACTGGAGCATCTGACAATAACAGATACTCTTACAAATATTCATAATCGATATTATTTTAATATAACCATAAACCACGAACTCCAAAAAATCAAAAGATACAACTACCCTCTTTCGCTCATCATGTTTGATATAGATTTTTTTAAAAAGATTAATGATACTTACGGTCATGATACGGGTGACAAGGTTTTAATCGCTTACACCAAACTTATCTCGTCAATGTTAAGAAGCGATGATACTTTTTGTAGAGTAGGCGGGGAAGAGTTTATCATTATAGCAACTTATACAAACCTGGAAAATGCGGTTGTCTTAGCTGAGAAAATGAGGCAACGTGTGCAAAATTTTAAAGAAATTACAGCAGTTACCATGAGCTTTGGTGTGGTACAATACGAAAATAAAGAAGATGTCGAGCATCTTTTAAAACGAGTCGATAATGCACTTTACAAGGCTAAAGAAAATGGACGCAACCGCGTTGAAAAAGGTTAAAAAGTAGATGACAATTAAACAACAGATTTTAAATACTATAAAAAAGCGCCCCCTTATCATAGACGGCGCCATGGGAACACAACTCCAACAACGAGAAAAAGAGATCCCAAAAGAGGCATGGGAGGGGTTAGAGGGGTGTAATGAACTCTTAAATATAACGGCTATTAATGTCATGGAAGATATTTATAACGCCTATTTAACGGCAGGCGCGGATATGATTACCACAAACACTTTTGGCGCGTTTTCATGGGTTTTAGATGAATACGGCATTGGCGAAAGAGCTTATGAGCTATCGCGTGCCGGTGCTTTGATTGTACGAAAAAAATGTGATGAGTTCTTTACATCAAAACAGCCGCGATATGTGCTAGGCTCAATTGGTCCTGGAACCAAACTACCCTCATTAGGGCATATAGAGTACGACGAAATGCTTGAAGGATACACGCAATGCGCGCTTGGGCTAATTGACGGCGGCGTTGATGTTTTTTTACTTGAAACTTGCCAAGACCCTCTTCAGATAAAAATAGCTCTGCATGCATGCCAGGCGGCATCTAAACAAAGAGGTGTTGAGATCCCCGTTATGGTCTCTGTTACAATTGAGCTTGCCGGAACCATGTTAATTGGAACAGATACAAACACGATAGCAACAATTTTAGAGCCTTTTGATATTTTAAGCCTTGGATTTAACTGCGGAACAGGACCAGATCAGGTAAAAAAACATGTAAAAACTCTAAGCCAGATATGGGGCAAGCTGATATCCGTACATGCAAATGCGGGACTTCCTCAAAACCGCGGTGGATATACATATTATCCTATGGGACCTGATGAATTTTCGGACAAGCAAGAGGAGTTTTTAGAGTTTAGCGGCGTTAGCTTTTTAGGAGGATGTTGCGGCACAACCCCACAGCATATCCGCGCGCTTGTGGATCGCGTTACATGTAAAGTGCCAAAACAACCCTCAGGAAGCCAGCCAAATGCATTGGCATCATTGTTTAACACAACTACTCTTATGCAGCAACCCGCTCCTTTACTGGTAGGTGAGAGAAGTAACTCAACAGGCTCAAAAGCGTTTCGCGAACTTTTATTGGCAGAAGACTATGAAGGAACACTCAGTGTTGCCCAACAACAAGTCCGCGCAGGAGCGCATGTCCTTGATGTGTCCGTCGGCTTTGCAGGAAGAGATGAAACAAGAGATATGCATGAAACAATAAAGCTCTATGCTCAAAAAATTGCTCTGCCACTTATGCCTGACTCCACACAAATTGCGGCACTTGAAACAGCACTCAAGCTAATAGGAGGCAAACCGATAATAAACTCCGTCAATCTTGAAGACGGTATCCAGAAGTTTGACAGGGTTTGTCAATTGGCAAAAAGATTCGGCGCATCTTTGGTTTGTCTGGCGATTGATGAAAAAGGTATGGCAAAAACAGTTGAGCAAAAGATACAAATAGCACAAAGGATTTATGAAAGAGCTACAAAAAAACATGGCATAAATCCGCAAGACCTTGTTTTTGATCTGCTCACTTTTACACTTGGAAGCGGCGGCGATGAGTATTTTGATGCCGGCATAAATACAATCGAAGCCATAAGACAATTTAGAAAACTTCATCCTGAATCAGGGGCTATTTTAGGGCTTTCTAATATATCTTTTGGACTAGATAAAGACGCAAGACCATATCTTAATTCTATGTTTTTACATCACTGTATAAAGGCCGGACTCACCGCCGTTATCATCAATGTAAAGCATATCATCCCTATTAGTAAAATATCAAAAGAGGAGCAGAGGCTTTGTGATGATCTAATCTTCAACCGTAAGCCAAACGGTGAAGCTCTTTTTACTTTTATAGATCATTTCAGTCATAAAGAAGCAGTCGATACAGATACTCTGGATGCTGAGTTTGAAGCTTTAGGTGATGAAGAAAAAATAGCAAAATTGTTGCTTGACGGTGACAAAGACAGGATGTTGCCTTTAGTTGATAAACTAAAAAATAAGATTGCACCGGAAAAAATTGTAAATGAGATTTTAATAGATGCCATGAAAGTAGTTGGAGAGTTGTTTGGTTCAGGGCAGATGCAACTTCCGTTTGTGCTTCAAAGTGCTGAGACTATGAAAAAAACCGTGGATTTGCTTGAGCCTTATCTGCCAAAAATCGAAAAACAAACCGATACAACGCTAATCCTTGGAACCGTTAAAGGCGATGTTCATGACGTGGGTAAAAATCTTGTTGATATTATCTTGTCAAATAATGGTTTTAAGGTAATCAATCTCGGTATAAAAGTTGAGCTTGAACAGTTTTTACAAAACTTAAAAGAGCATAACGCAAGTGCGATCGGAATGAGCGGACTCTTAGTAAAATCGACACAGGTTATGAAAGACAATCTAACAGCATTACAAGAAGCCGGTATAAAGATACCTATCTTACTTGGCGGTGCGGCACTTACGCGTTCGTTTATACAGGAGTATTGCCGTCCTTTTTATGATGGACCTATTTTTTACTGCAAAGATGCTTTTGACGGTGTTACGGCTATGAGTCGCATAGAAAACGGTAATTTTGATACAAATCTGCATCCAAACGCACCGACTATTGAAAAAGAGGAGAAAAAAGAGATCATTATCCCTCCGTTTGCCAAGCTTAAAATGCCCACGCGGGACGTAAGAGTACCTATTCCTCCGTTTTGGGGCAGACGTGAGATAAAGCTAACACCCGCACAAATAGAGATGGCGTTTAGCTGGATAAACCATAAACTTTTATTTAAAGCTCGCTGGGGGTACAGCTCCAAAGGTTTAAGCAAAGAAGCTTATCAAAAACAACTTGATGAGATAGTTTGGCCCGCTTACGAAAAACTAAAGGCCAGATTTTTGGATGAAAAGCTGTTTGAGCCTACTATAGTCTATGGATATTGGCCATGCAGAAGCGATGATAATAAACTGTTAATCTTTGATAAAAGTGAAGGCTTTACAAACCAAAGCAATGTAAACCGCGAAGATTTTAAAGATGTATTTGCCAGAGCTATCCAGGAATTTACCTTTCCAAGGCAAAGGCGTAAACCTCACCGTGCGCTTAGTGATTTCTTTCACCATGACAGACATGACACCATAGCTTTTACATGTGTAAGTGCGGGTTCAAAACTAAGCGAAGTTGAGCACGAGATATATAAAGCAGGTAATTATACGGAGTATTATCAGTTTCATGGACTTGGAGTTGAATTGGCTGAAGCGTTAGCGGAGATTGCTCACAAACAGATAAGACTTGATTTAGATATCGCTAAAGATGAGGGAAATACGCTAAGTGATGTAAGGATGAACAGATACCAAGGAGCTAGATACTCATTTGGATATGCCGCATGTCCTGATTTGGAATTAAACCGTCCGCTTTTTAATCTTTTAAAACCCGAAGAGTTTGGCATAGAGCTCAGTGAAACTTTTCAAATCCATCCTGAACAGTCCACCTCTGCTATGGTAGTGTATCATCCAAATGCGACATATTATAATGTTTAAACAATAAAATCTTTTTCCCAAAAAAATTCTATCCAGTCGGTTGCCTCGTTGAGTGTAAAATCCGGCTGGATAATCGAATCTTCTTTATAAAACAAAGTAACTGTTTTAAAATCACACTCAGGATATAATCCAACCAACTCCTCTTTTACCGATTTTAAGGTAAGCCCGCTATCTGCGATATCGTCGGCTATTAGCACTTTTTTACTTGTTAAAAGATTGCAGTTTGCATGTAAAGATATTTTATCTCTTTTTGTATTTTGATCGTAAAGCTGAGTGCTTACAGACTGCACATTTCTGATATCCAGTCCCTGCGCTAGGGCATGAGAGAGCATAAGCCCGCCTCTAGCAATAGCTACAATCGTATCAAACTCACACAAAGACAGCTGCTTTATAAGCTTACATGTGTCGTTTTTAAATTTATCATAATCATAATAAAACATTTTGTAATTATACCGACATTTCTTTTTAAAAACAGTGAAAAAATAGTATAATTATCCAAACATACTCTTAAAGGAATTGTCATGAAAAAATATTACTCTTTATTACTTAGCATATCTATTTTACTCTTTATAGCCGGATGCAGCCATAAGCCAAAACCGACTTCTGCTAATAACTATGCCTGCATGCAAGACGGGACAAAGGCTCCGTCATGGACATGTATGCCACAAGGTGGCAGCGGCATGATAGTGGGGCTTGGAAGTGCTCCGCTTAGCCAGGCAGGTATTGGCTTTACACGTGTAAACGCACTAGCACAGGCAAGAAATGATTTGGCATTTAAAATACAAACAAACGTAAAAGCAAAAGTTGCGCAGTTTGTCCGCTCTACCGGCGTAAAAAGCCAAGAAGCAGTTGATGCGGTATCAACACAGGTTTCACAACAACTAGCACAGCAAAATTTAAGAGGCGCTAAACAGATAAAGTCATGGCAAAATCCAAAAAACGGTACACTGTTTGTTTTAGTGGCAATGCCGATTACATCAATAAATAATGATATTAAAAAGCAGATTACAAGCAGTAGTTTTGATAATAAAAATGCTTTATGGCAACAGTTTCAATCCAAAGAAGCTTTAAAAAGACTAAACCATGATTTTCCCACAAATTAAGCATCTCTTTTAGCTATAATTGCATAAAATATATAAGTAGTAGTACTTAATACAAGAGTTTATATGAAAAAAATTGCGATTATAGGTCAGCCAAATGTCGGCAAAAGTTCACTGTTTAACCGTCTTATCAAAGAGCGTGATGCGATTATCAGTGAAGAAGCCGGTACAACTAGAGATGTAAAGCGTCGTGTAATAAATATTTTAGACAAAGAAGCTATGCTGCTAGATACCGGTGGGCTGGACAAGGGCTGTGAGTTGTTTGACAGGATAAAAGACAAATCCCTAGATGCGGCTTACGGTGCTGATATCATACTCTTTATGGTTGATGGAAAATCTCTTCCAAGCGAAGATGATAAAAAACTGTTTTACAAACTCCAATCGCTACAAAAACATATAGCTCTTATAGTAAATAAAATAGATAATGATAAAATGAAAGAAAAACTCTGGGAGTATTATGAGTTTGGAACCCAAAGTATTTTCGGTATCTCCGTAGCGCATAACCGCGGTACAAGCGAGATGATACAATGGATATATGACACCCTGCCGCAAGAGGATATCATAAAAGAGGACAAGAGTATCATTGTCACAAATACCACTAAGCCAACACATGATGAGATTTATGATGAAAACGGCTTTTTGGAAGATGATGACACTGAAGTAGAAGATGACGGTATTTTTGGCATGAATGATATGATAAAAGAGTTTAATCCAAAAGATATAGATCATATAAAAATCGCCATCATAGGCAGGGTCAATGTCGGAAAAAGCTCACTTTTAAATGCACTTTTAAACAAGGACAGAGCAGTTGTCAGCTCAGTAGCAGGAACTACGATAGACCCGATTGATGAAAGTATAAATTATGCAGGAAAAACACTCACTTTTGTAGATACGGCAGGCATCAGAAGGCGGGGCAAGATTGAGGGTATAGAAAAGTATGCTCTTATGAGAACAAAAGCTATGCTAGATAATGCCAATATAGCACTACTTGTTCTTGACGCGTCACAGCCTTTACTTGAGCTTGATGAAAAGATAGCAGGATTAGTTGATAAAAACTTTTTAGCTGCTATTATCGTTTTAAATAAATGGGATGCGGCAAAAAAAGATGAATATGAAAAAATTGTTCAAAATTTACGTGACAGATTTAAATTTTTGCACTACGCGCCTATAATTACACTCTCTGCAAAAAGCCGTTTAAGAGTCAATAAGCTGTATGAGATGATTTTACATGTAAATGAAAATTACTCCCAACGAATACCCACCTCAAAGTTAAATGAAGTTCTAGAGCGTGCCATGCAAAGGCATCAACTGCCGTCCATGCACGGTCAGGTCATCCGTATATATTACGCTACGCAGTATCAAACAAGACCACCGCGCATTGCACTGCTAATGAACAAACCACAAGGTTTGCATTTTACATATAGAAGGTATCTGACCAATAAACTAAGAGAAGCTTTTGATTTTACAGGCACTCCAATACTATTTAAAGCTAAAAAACGATCTTCGCTATAAAAATTAAGGTTTAAAAACGACCATAGCAACAATTAGGAGCATTAAAACCGTTGGAACCTCATTGAAATATCTAAAAAAGACTCCGCTTTTAGTGCATCTGTTTTGCGCTAATCTCTTTCTTATGACATTTAAAGACAAAAAGTATATAATCAGTAAAACAACAAAAAATAGTTTAGCATGCAGCCAGCCGCCGGTTTTAAACAGATTTACCCCATACTTTTCATAATAATCAAAAATTAAAAAAGCCCCGCTTAAAACTGTTGCCCACATACCGGGAATACCTATGTACTTATAAAGTTTATACTCCATAACTTTGACAACCTTTACAAAACCTTCATTATCTTCATTCTCTTTATGATAAACAAATAAACGAGGCAGATAAAAAAGCACCGCAAACCATGACATAAAAGAGATCACGTGAAACCAAATCAACCAATTGAACATTTTATTCCTTTAAAAATTCTTCTCAACGTAATAGCATATAAAGTTTGAACCGCCATGTTTTACATTGTTAATAAGCCCGAATATCCCTGAACGATGATGCAGATACACACCGGCAAATGTACCATAAAACGGCTTATAGCGCATTAATTTACCTACATCAAAATCAAAACTAAGTTCTATATAATTTAGATAATGTGAAATGTGACCGCGGTTTACAAGTGCATCTTCTTGCTCAACTTTTAAAGTCCCGTAAACATACGATGCGCCCTCAGCCGCACCAAAACGAATCTGATTATGCAAAAAGTTAAATTTATAATACCCTTTTAATGCTATCGTGTTTTCATAAACATCTTTGTTATATCCGTTTTCAAGAAATTTGGATAGTCCTGCTTGGGCATAAATATCAAACGGAAAATGGAAAAAATTATGAGCCAATCTGTAGCCGCCCATGATATTTACAAGATGAGTATGATAATTGCTAGGAGCTGTTTTACCGATGATAATATCACCAAAATTTTTTGCATCAGCTCTTCCGTAGGCGACGCGCATATCATACTTATTATCTGCTGCAAAAACAGTAACGCCAATAAGCAGCAAAGATAAAATGACTTTTTTCAACTGCTTACTGCTCATCTGCTAATCCAAGATCCCTTAAAGAAGTATTTTTGTGGTCCGTTAATTTATCATGAAGCCTTCTAAGAGCCTTTGTTACTCTCTCAATAGCTAAATCAATAGCTATATCTAAATCTTCATCACTTTGATTGATAACAACAGGCTTGGTATGAGCGATATGAAGTTCAAATTCTACAACTACTCTGTTTTTTTCTTTTGTGATATTTACGTTGTAACTAGAAATCTTTAAATCATATTTACGAAATCTGTCTATAGCAGTATTTATATGCTTTTTTAATTCACTTGTCAGCGAAATATCTTTTGCTCTAATATTTACACTCATGATACATCCTTTTTTAAAATAGTAGCATACTAAAACTAAAATAAGATATAATACCAAACCCAGCTAAAGAGTAGGTATTTAAATAAAAGAGAAGCTTTTAGATGCAAGGCAGGCTATCGCAGGCGCTACTAGTAGCTCTAAGATAGTCTAACGAAGCAGATGAAGGCTTATCGTTTACCCAAAGGGCGAACATATTGCAACATATTACCGCGTTAAAAGAGTTTGAAGCTACCAGTAGCGTCTGCACTCTTTTGCCTTGTGCCATTGCCGCAATATGTTCGTTTAAATTCCTACTCTTTAGCTGGGTTTGGTATAATACCCACTCATTTTAAAACGGATAAAGAATATGAGATTATTAACAGGAATACAACCCTCAGGTGATTTGCACATTGGCAATTATTTTGGATCCATCAAACCTATGATTGATGCACAAGAAAACAATGAAATCTTTGCTTTTATCGCAAATTATCATGCAATGACCACGATTAATGACGGGGAAAAACTCGCCCACCTTACAATGCAAGCAGCAACAGACTTCTTAGCTCTTGGCATGGATGCAGACAAATCGACTTTTTGGGTGCAATCTGATGTAAAAGAGACACTTGAGCTGTACTGGATACTATCATCTTTTACGCCGACAGGACTCCTTGAACGAGCACATAGCTATAAAGATAAAGTAGCACATGGTTTTGCAACCAATCACTCTTTATTTTCATATCCCGTTTTAATGGCGGCAGATATTTTACTATTTTCACCAGATATCATCCCGGTAGGTAAAGACCAGATTCAGCATGTCGAAATCGCCCGCGATATTGCCATTAAGTTCAATAACCGATATGGAGATATTTTAAAAGTTCCAACTTACAAAGTAGATAAAAACGTAGCAACCGTTCCGGGAATTGACGGACAAAAGATGTCTAAGAGCTACAATAACACAATCAATATCTTTAGTGAGCAAAAGCTGCAGCTTAAAAAAATTAAAAAAATTATCACACAAGATATTGCGCTTGAGAGGCCAAAAGAGTATGAAAACTGCAATGTCTATAACATTGCCAAACTTTTTTTAAATGAGCAAGAATGTCTTAATCTGCAAAACAGATACAAAAAAGGCGGTGAGGGTCATGGACATTTTAAACTTTATCTAGCAGATATTATATGGGAATATTACAAACCTTTTAGGGAGAGAAAAATATACTACCAAGCACATCAAGACGAGGTAAGAGATATCTTACATGCAGGTGCAAAAAAAGCAAAAGAAGCGGCACAAAAGATGATACAAAAAGTAAGACAAGCAACTGGAATAGCGTACTAGACAGCAGTTTTTGGTTTTTTAAAGAGTAAAAATATAACAGATGAGATACCGGAGCTCCCAATCACCATGCTCATAATTACAATTTGATACCTAGCAGCTATTAGCGGACTGACACCTGAGAGAATCTGTCCCGTCATTAAGCCGGGTAATGATACCAAACCAACGGCTAAAAGCACATTCACACGCGGAAGCATAGAAGCTTTAAAAGCAAACAAGCGGGCTTTTTCATAACTCATCTTCTCTATCTCGCTTTCAAATCTCTCAGCGGCCTGTGCTACTGAATTCATAGCATTTGCATATATCATACCGGCTAAGGGGATCATAACCATAGGTGTATATATCGGCTTAATATCTATCACAAACGCTAACACCAATAGTAAATTTGCAGTTCCACCGACAAAGATTGATATAAAAACATCACGGTAATTGATAAAATTTTTTTCTTTAAAATTACGCAGGGCTATCATACTTGAAACAGACACCATAAACAGCACCACCGCCACCGCAACAAAAGGTGATTTTGAATGAAATATCGCATCTAACACATAACCGATAGCCAGTAACTGCACAACCATTCTAGCAGTAGCATATCCCACCTCTTTTGCATCATGTACCCATTTATAGTAAAAATAAGCAACAATGCCCATAGGAGCGGCCATATATAAAAGATGTGTTAAAGAAATATCATGCATTTACAATCCCGGCGCTTTCCACATGGATAATGTCACCCCCTCATCTACGAGTTCCAATTGTTTTTTATAGGCTTTTTGAAATTTAATTTTAATATCATCGTAGAGTTTTTTATTGTTTAAATCGGGTGTATAACTTCTTTGCCAAACAACTAACTCTTTTGCAGCCGATACCAAATCATCATAGATGCCTGCACCTATACCCGCCGCCATAGCAGCGCCGAGTGCGGTAGCTTCCGTTACTTTTGGGATATTAACAACGCATCCCGTCACGTCAGCTAAGATCTGCGGCCAAAGCGTGCCTTTACTGGCTCCTCCGGCAAATACTATAATGTTTATATTGATACCGGTAAATTTTTCTATTCTTTCAAGATTTAGGCTTGATACTATGGCTGCATTTTCTTCCAGGCTTCTAAATATTGAGACCGGATTGCTTTTTGACGCATCAAGCGTAAGATTTAAAAAACTAGGAGCCCCGTGGTACCAATTTTTATAATTCATGCTATCTGAAAATATCGGGATAATACCATAAGAGCCCACAGGCACATCTTTGGCTTGTTGCTCTAAGAGAGTATATGTGTCTATGCCTAGTTTTGCGGCCTGCTCTTTTTGAGTTTGACAAAAAGCATCTCTAAACCATCTCATCACAAGCCCGCTAAAAAAAGTAATGCCCTCGGCTTGAGAAAGATTTTTTACTACATGAGGATTGACTCTGATACTCATATCTTTTGGAGGCTGGACTAAGCTTGGTATATTTACAACCTGCTGCCAAAAAGAGCCGCCTAAAACTGCGGTATCACCGGCATTAACCACGCCTAAACCCGCACATCCTAGCTGTACATCCCCTCCTCCGGTTACTACTTTTGTGTTGGGTGACAAACCGGTCAGTTGGCACACTTGGTCTAAGACTCTCCCTAGCACAGTGCCTGTTTCATAACATGGCGGAAATATAGTATCTTTGAGTCCTACTCTTGCGGCCATATCAGCTTGCCAATCTCTGCGATTTAATGAAAAAATTCCCGTTGTACCACCATTACTTGGATCGGTTGCTATAACGCTGCAAAGTTTAGCTAAAACCCAGTCGCTTATCATAGATATTTTTGCTACTTTTGTATAAATATCCGCTCTGTTGTTTTTAAGCCATAAAAGTCTAGGCAATGCTCCAAGAGCAAATGTTTGTCCACTGAGTCTATAAAACTCATCTTCGATTTTTGGAAAATTTTCTTTTAAAAATCTAACCTCTTTATCTGCTCTAGCATCAACATTTGCAACGCCCCAAAGCTCATTGCCCTCTTTGTCATAAAGCACAATACCCTCGCGCATACTAGTTGCACTTAGAGCCAAAATATCACTACTGCTTATTTTAGCCTCTTTAATAGCTTTTTTTATAACACCGCAAACCAGAGTCCAGTTTTGCCTAAAATCAAAACTCATGGAATTAGGCACTCCTTCTTCTTGCAGATGTGTCCATTGGGTTTGCCCAACAGATATCTGATTGCCTTTTGTATCAAAAACAACAGCTCTGACACTTCCCGTTCCCGCATCAATTGCCAATAAATATTTCATAGCATTCCTATTTCAATGTTTATTTTAAGTTTATTTAGATGATTATAACACAATACTTATGGAGTACCTATTTTATCATGCAAAACAGGAATGCCGTATTAAATGGTCTTGACACATAGGGACATTATAATAACGGTTGACCTGAACTGTAAGTTCTAAGATGTTGTTATAGATACTACAATATACTATCTAAGCCTAACTCATCTAAAAATTTATTATGCTCATTAGTATATTTTTTAATATCTTTTTGAATATCTTTTAAATTTTCATTTACCTCTTTTAAATCTATCTTTTTTTCAGGTTTTGCAGTGCTTATATATCTTGAGATATTTAAATTATAGTCATTTTCTTTTATTTTTTCTAAAGTTACTCTTTTAGAGTATCTGCTCTCTTCTTTTCTATATTGATAAGTATCTATAATTTTTTTAATATGTTCAGGTGTAAGTTTGTTTTGTTTTTTGTTTTTTTCAAAATGCTCACTAGCATTTATAAAAAGTACATCATCACTTTTTTTACACTTTTTAAGCACTATTATACAAACAGGAATACCGGTAGAAAAAAAGAGTTTTGACGGTAATCCTATCACTGTATCTATATGCCCATCTTTTAACAGTTTTGTTCTAATTTTTGCTTCACTTCCACCGCGAAATAGCACGCCATGAGGCAAGATGATAGCCATAGTCCCCTCTTTAGCGAGATAGTGAAATCCATGAAGTAAAAAAGCAAAATCTGCTGCACTTTTTGGGGCTAATCCATAATTTTTAAATCTAAAATCTTTTGTCAACTCATCGCTGGAATCCCATCTTAGGCTAAAAGGCGGATTTGCTACAACTGCGTCAAATGTTATCTTTTTAGATGGATTCTCTTCATTTAAAATATCCCAATCATTTTTCAAGCTATCTCCGTGAAAAATCTCAAATTCACTGTCTTTTACCCCATGAAGTAGCATATTCATTCTAGCTAAGTTATAAGTTGTGATATTTTTCTCTTGACCGTAAATCTTACCTATTCCATATTTTCCAAGCTGTTTTTTTACATTTAAAAGCAGTGAACCACTCCCACAAGCAAAATCAAAAACAGTGTCAAGTTTATTTTTTTTACCAGTTGTTGGGTCTTGGCTATCAAGAGTTACTATACCAGAAAGAATAGTAGATATCTCTTGAGGAGTATAAAATTCTCCAGCTTTTGTACCACCACCTGCTGCAAACTTACCCAAAAGAAACTCATAAGCATCTCCAAGGGCGTCTATATCACTTGAAAATTTTGCGATGCCGTTTGCTATTTTTGAGATGATTTTACAAAGTGTTTTATTTTTATCTGTTTGAGTTTTGCCCAATTTTTCAGAGTTTAGATTTATCTCAGAAAAAAGTCCTGTAAATGTAGAGGCAAAAGATTCATTTTCTATATATTTAAAAGCTTTTTGAAGTGTTTCTAGTAGTTCATCGTCTTGTGTTTTTGCTAAGTTTGCTATACTACTCCATAGATATTTTGGCTCTATAACATAATGAACTTTCTTTTTCATCTGCTTTTCAAATTCATCTATATCTTGCTCATTTTCTTTATACCATAGAGTTAAAGCTGTTTGATTGTCCTCCTCTTTTGGATAGTCCCTGCCTAACTCTTTTTTGACGGCTGCTATATAGTTATCGCTAAGATATTTTAAAAACAGAAATGAAAGCATATAATCCCTAAAATCATCTGCATTCATAGTACCTCTTAAATCTTCTGCTATCGCCCAAAGGATTTTACCTAATTGTTCTTGTTGTTGTTCACTCATTGTTCTACCTTACTATAATAAAATGTTACTATACCTTGATATAT
>JALVUF010000042.1 GCA_027023805.1 Helicobacteraceae bacterium | reverse complement strand
TGACGTTTTTGACTAGTCTTGCAACAGGGGTTTGATGATATTTTTAATGCCTTGATGGATATTATAGCTAGATATCGGAAAATCTAGATCTTCTTTGCTCAAATCAACATTTTGCATGCTTAGATATCTTGCGAGAGGCTCTATGTCTATGGGTTCATAAGAAAAGGATTTTTCGTTTGGTACTTTTGTTCTTAAAAGCTCTGATGCTTCATTTGATAGATAGATTGTAAAGAGGAGCGTTTTTAAACTAAGAAGATCCATCCACTCTAAAAATAAGTCTGCACTAAGTTCCGGCATATAATCGCCCTCAGGTGTAAATAAAAGATTTTGTTGGCGTAGCGGTATCAAGACAGACAAGACGGCTGCCGCAAAAGGTATGGCTTTATCTTTCCAAAACACCGCTTCATCAGATATTTTTAGTTTGGATTGTAAAGCATCTAAAATCTGTTGTGCCGGTGCGTCTTGAAGTAGTTTTTGTATATTATTCAAATTAAATCCTTACTCTTAGTATTTACTGTTAGTTTAAATTATATCTTTTTATTGTAAACTTTGTATATGAAAATATTATTACTGTTTATTTGTTTGTCAACGTTTATGTTTGCCAGCGAAGCATCAACATTTGCCAAAGAGTTGGGGTATCTAAACTCTTATGCCACGGCTTTAAAAAAAGCCAAAAAAGAGCATAAGATTTTAATGCTCGTAGAGGTTGAAGATGGCTGCACGTGGTGTTACAAATTTGTCAATACGACTCTACAAACCAAAGCGATTAAGCGGGCAACGCAAAGGTTTGTAAGAGTGATTGTAGATAAACATACGAAACTGCCGGTATTTTTTAAGACATCTTTCGTGCCGATTGTATTTTTTATAGACCCATATACGCAATCATTTATCGTTGAATCTATAGGATATCATAATCCTAAAAGATTTTTACTCAAAATTAACAAAGCAAAAAAATAGTAAAATTTTTATAAAAAGGAAATTCTGATGCTTTATGCACTAATTCATACTATCCATATCTTTTCAGTTATTATATATGGAGGTTTTTTATTTGTTGATATACTGTTTTTATCTAAAATGAAACAGACGCTAGACGGTGATGAAGTAAAGATAGCCAGAGAGGCTATCATGATGCATGTCAGAAAAGTTGTTCCTTATGCTTTAATGATAGCCGTTGCTAGCGGCATATACCTTTTTACTCAGGTTTTCGGTAAGATAGGACCCCATGGCATGAGTACATTTCAAGAGGCTTTGAGCATCAAGGCATTTTTAGGTTTATGGCTTGGGCTTCGCGGTACAAACCAAAAACTTTTTGGTATTAATCCTTGGCTTTTTAAGAGTCATCTTTTTCCGTTTACTCTAGTTGTCATCATTATATTTTTATCACAGGCGATATATCTTTAGATTGGCAGTTGCAACGTAAACCGCGCGCCTTGTTTGGTGTTGGTGACTTTTATCATGCCGTTTAGCTGATTTTGCATGATAGTTTTACACATGTAAAGTCCGATGCCGTTTCCGTTTTTGCCTTTTGTGCTAAAATATGGATCAAAGATTTTATCTATGATATGCTTATCAATGCCTCCGCCGTTATCTTCAATCTCTATGATAACTTTATCGTTATCGTTTTTGTAGGCACTTAGATTTATAACTGCATTTGCAACTTTATTTTGAATCAAGATATCTGTAGCATTATTTAAGATGTTGATGAGCACTTGTATGAGCTCATTTATAGCGGAGTAAATATATATTTTATTTTGACATTTGATATTGATTTTTATGTTATTTGCAACCAATCTCGGCTTGATAAACTCTATAGTTTTGTTTATCGTATCGCAAACACCTATCTTTTGCTTTTCTTTATCTTGTCTGAAATATGTCTGAAAGTCATCAACGGTATCTGAGAGATATACAATAGTATTTGAGATATTATCAAGAGCTTTGAGGATATCTTCTTGTGTGATTTTACTAAGTACGGCTTGAATTTGAAGATTTGAGATTTGTAGTGTGATTGTAGAGAGCGGCTGTCGCCATTGATGTGCTATCATTTGTATCATTTCGCCCATAGCTGCCTGGCGGGATTGGATAAGAAGCAGTTTTTGTTTTTCTGCAAGTTTGTCTGAGTATTGTTTTAGCTGCTCATATTGTTTGGTTATTAGCAGTTCATCGCTGATGATTTTATTTTGATACATTTTTACAACAATAGTAATAATAATCAAACAAAGTTCAATATAAGATATCTGGTACCAGGTATAATAGGTATGATACAACGGTTTTATTAAAGCTATGGCGACTATTAACGCCCAAACCCAGAGCAGTCCATTCTCTTTTTTGAGGTAAAGTATAAGCAGCGGATATGTAAAAATCCATATATATTTCAAATCATCAGCTCTTGTAAAAATCATAATAAAAGAAAAAAAGAGAAGATACTGTGTTGCAATAATCGTGATAACCGTATCGAAATACTGTTTTTTGATTTGCAATGTAAAAAATAGTATGATATTTAACACTATACAGATGCTCTCAACCGCTCCAATTGCGTAAGTGTGCGCAATTAAGCTGTAGATATTTCCATATACAAGTGCTACGCTTGAGAGTGTTAAAATCACAGTGACGAGTCTATAATTTTGTTTATGTATATTTTGTCTGTTAGTAGATATATCGTTTTGTAAAACATTCAATATGGATCCTTTTTATGGAATATAGATTTTATCTTTTAGTTCGTAATATTCATTTTGAGCGTCACTGTCTATCGTAATGCCGCCTCCACTTTTATATATTAGTTTGCCATCTTTTTGCTCTATAAATCTTATCATAACCGCACTATTTAAAGTATCCCCGTTAAAAATACCAAAAATTCCGCTAAAATAATCTCTATCATACTGCTCTATCTCTTCAATTAGTTGCACTGTTTTTTTCTTTGGAGTTCCGCTGATGCTGCCTGCCGGGAGAAGTTTTTTTAATAATAGCGGCAGATTATCTTGCCAATTGTTATCCAATTTACCCGATATTTTTGAGCTTACATGTAGAAGCTTTTTATCTCCGGCGCTAATAATATCCGTGTATCTAAATCTATCTACTTTTACCTCTTTAGCCACCATACTTAAATCATTTCTAAGCAAATCTACTATCATGACATGTTCGGCTGTTTCTTTATCGCTGTTTAGTATAATCTTCTGTGCATCTATCAGTGAAGCATCTATTGTACCTTTCATCGGATATGTTGAGATAATATTGTCTTGTATAGTTATAAATTTTTCAGGAGAAAAACAGACAAATTTATCTTGAAATCGTAATTTAAAAGGCGCGTTTGCCTTTGTAAATATCTCTTTTAAGGTATGTTTACACTCAATGTCAGTTGGCGCAGTCAGGTTAAAAAGATAGCTGTTTCCAGCTTTTATATTTTTTATGACTTGAGCAAATTTTAGCTTATAATTATCAAATGAGCAAGGGTGTTTATTGATGGTTAATGTGTGTTTTTGAGGTTTAAAATCTTCATTAAAAACAAACTCGATATCGTTTTGTTCTAGCTCATCAAGCGAAAAAACATTAAATTTTAAACCTCTAAAATCTGTAAACAATAGAAATGGCTCTCTCTTTTTAGCCAATGCGTCTAGTTTATCTATCATCACAAATCAGTTTTTTAAGTACCGCCATACGGATATTTACCCCGTTTGTTACCTGCTTAAGCACTTTACACCTGGCATCTGATAAGAGCTCATCATCTATATCTATGTTTCTGTGAACGGGACCCGGATGCAAGATAATGATATTTTTGTTTCCTACAAGCTCTTTAGTTATACAAAAATCACTTGCATAATCTTTGAGTGAGGCATAAATCTGAGATGAGTGACGCTCTGTTTGGGTTCTTAGACTCATAATAGCATCTGAGCCCTCAATCGCTTCTTTTAGGTTATGAGTGGTTTTAAGCGATGTTTTTGGTAAAAAATGGGGAGGGGCAACAAGTGTTATCTCCATGCCGAACCTGCCAAGGAGTTCAATATTTGAGTTTGCAACCCGTGAATTTTTAATATCGCCTACAATTGCGATACGTTTGCCACTTACATCGCCAAAATGCTCACGCAGGGTATAAAGGTCTAAAAGCGCTTGTGTAGGGTGTGCGTGGGCTCCGTCTCCGGCGTTAATGATTGAGGCTTTTGTGTGGCTTGATAAGATATTTGGCACGCCTGCGTTTTGATGACGAACTATGATGGCGTCTGGATGCATAGCATCAAGATTCATGGCGGTATCGACTAGTGTTTCACCTTTTTTTGTTGAGCTTTTTGCTAAATCCAGATGCACTATCTCAGCGCCGAGGCGTTTGGCGGCTATCTCAAAGGAGCTTTTTGTTCTTGTAGAATTTTCAAAAAACAAAGTTACAATCAATTTTTGTGAGAGAGTTTTATAAAAATCGCCGCCACTAAAGAGTTTAGCGTCATCTAAAATCAAGTTTATCTCATCAACACTAAAATCATCTGTCCGTATAAGGTGTGCCATCAATCTCCCCTGTTTTAAGTATAATTATATAAGTTTATCGCTTAAAAGTGCTATATCCTCATCAACAAATAAAACTTCTTTTAAAATATCTTTAAAATATGGTAGTGAAATTTCATTAAATAAGCGTCTGCCCTCTTTAGGGTTAAATGCGATAACATAATTACAACCCACATCATCAAGCACTCTTTTATTTAAAAGAGTATCGTTTATGCACCCTAGATTGCAATGTGAAACAAGTAAAATAGATGCCTTTACATGCAAAGCTAGATCAATCATAAAATATTTTTCATCTATGGGCACAAATAGACCGCCGGCGCCTTCTATGAGTAAAATATCACAATACATCTCAGCTTTTTGTATAGCATTGTCAATTTTTCGTATATCTAGCGGAAGTTTATTTGATGCTACGTATGGAGCTGCTGGTAGTTTGTACGTAATAGGAACTATATCAAAGAGCAAAAGATTTTTAAATTCAGGATTTAGTTTACATGTAAGCCTAAACAGCTCTTTCGCATCTTGCGCTTCATCTGCTACACCTGTTTCGATGGGTTTTATAACACCCACCTTATACCCCTTTTTCGCATACTCTTTTAAAAGCAGTTTTGTGGTGTACGTTTTACCTATATCCGTGTTTGTTGCCGTTATAAAAATACGTTTCTTCATCTTTTTATTTTACCAAAAATTAGTTTAATGTTTTTATATAATATTATATTAGAATATGCTAATATACTACTATACTTAATTATTTGGAGGCTTAGATGAAAGAAGATTTAAGTTGTAGTCGTGTTGATGTGGATACAAAACTGATTGAAAGTGCAAAATTATTTTTAGAACAAAAAAATATAGAGATTGAACAAAATGCCAAGATATTTTCATTGCTTGGCAATGAAGTAAGATTGAAAATTATTTATCTGTTTTTAAAATATGAGAAAATGTGCGTTTGTGATTTAAGTGATGTTTTACAGATGAAGCAATCTCCGATTTCACAACATTTACGTAAGTTAAAAGATGGCGGTTTATTAAAAAATCAACGCGAGGGAATGACTGTGTTTTATTTTCTTAATGAAAATGTGCAAAATGATTTAAAAGGGATTATAAGATGATAGATAAGAAAATTATAACAGGTATAGTAGCGGCAATAGGTGGTTCTTTATGTTGTATAACACCTGCTGTGGCAGTTTTGGCAGGTTCAACTAGTTTTGCAGCAACTTTTTATTGGATGGAGCCGTTTCGTCCTTGGTTGATTGGACTGACAATCATCGCATTAGCATATGCTTGGTGGGACAAATTAAGACCAAAGAAAAACGATATAGAATGTGCCTGCGAAGAGGATGGCAAAGTATCTTTTTGGCATACAAAATTATTTTTGGCCATTGTGACTTTATTTGTAACATTAATGCTGAGTTTTCCATATTGGGGAGCGGGTTTGATAAAAAATAACAAGCCTACAGTCATTTTTGTTCAAAAGGCAAATCTTGTAAAAAGTAGTATTGCTATAAAAGGAATGAGTTGTGGAGTATGTGAGGCTACCATAGATAAGGTTGTAAGTCAGGTGCCCGGAGTTATTAATATTAAAGCATCTGCCCCAAACGGTGATGCTGTAGTTGTGTATGATAAGCGTAAAACAAATATAAAAAATATCATAAAAGCAGTAGCGTCAACGGGCTATGTACCGACAGGCTACAAAAAATTAAAAAATTAAAATCGGGAGATTATCATGAAAACGTATGAATTTAAAATAACAGGTATGACATGTGAACATTGCGCCGTTGCTATTTCTAAGAGTTTGGATGTAGGGGGTGTGACAGATAAAAATGTTAGCTATGCTCAAGCAAATGCAGTTGTTTCATTTGATGAGAATATTATAGATGATGTAAAAATACAGCAATATATAGAAAAATCTAATCAATACAAAGTCACTGGATTTAAACAGGTGCTACATGACGCAAATAAAAAGCATTTAGTTATCATAGGCGGCGGCTCTTCAGCATTTGCAGCAACTATCGCAGCTAGAGAACGAGGAATTGAAGTAACTATGATAAACGCAGGTTTACCTATAGGCGGTACTTGTGTAAACGTTGGATG
>JALVUF010000041.1 GCA_027023805.1 Helicobacteraceae bacterium | reverse complement strand
TTTGGTTTATATGTTTTATCAGTAAGTTGAATGTTATCTGATTTTTTATTAACTTTATTTAATGTACAATATCGTAATGATGATACATCTCCTTATGCTATAATATGTATTTTATTAAGGTGATATAATATGAATGTAATTTCATTGTTTAAAATATTGTTAAAAAGAAAAAGTGAGACACCTGATGATGGTGGTATTTTAGACTTAATTGAAGAATATTTATCAGATTTTCAGGCTATTAGACTGGATTGTTATAATGTTAAAAATTTATTTCTGTATAAAAAATTTTCATCTGGTCATCACCTTTGTTTTGCGGGTCATGTCGATGTTGTACCTGCCGGTGATAATTGGCAATTTCCTCCTTACCAGGCCGTAGAGGACAGTAATTATATTTATGGTAGAGGCGCACAGGATATGAAAAGTGGAGTTTCTGCTTTTGTGCAGGCTGTTAAAGAAACTAGAAAATATACCGGAACATTGTCTTTATTGTTAACGTCTGATGAAGAAGGCGATGCGCAATATGGTACGCAAGAGGTGTTAAAATATCTGAAGGCTCATGATCTTATGCCTGATAGTTGTATTGTTGCTGAGCCTACATGTGAAGTTGTGTTTGGAGATACCATTAAGGTCGGCAGACGCGGCTCTATTAATGGTTTGATAACGTTACATGGGAAGCAAGGGCATGCTGCTTATCCGCAAAAGGCTATAAATCCTATACATCAAATCTCAGAAATTTTGCATAATATTGCAGGTGTAAATTTAGATAACGGTGATGAATATTTTGCACCTAGTAAACTGGTTATTACAGATATCCGTTCAGGAATGGAGGTAACTAATGTGACTCCTGATAGTTTAAAGATGATGTTTAATATACGTAACTCTACAAAAACAACACAAGAATCGGTAAAAGCTTTTATTGCCAAAGAATTTCATAATTTAAACTATTCTTTGAGCTTGATGCAAAGTGCTTACCCATTTATAACAAGTACAGATTCAAAAATTGTTAAAGATCTGCATCATGCTATATATAGCATCACGAATACGGTACCTGAGTATTCTACTGCAGGCGGCACAAGT
This sequence comes from Helicobacteraceae bacterium, assembly GCA_027023805.1. GTDB lineage: Bacteria > Campylobacterota > Campylobacteria > Campylobacterales > Sulfurimonadaceae > Hydrocurvibacter. Next base: position 28,999 of record JALVUF010000041.1, on the reverse strand, counting down.
GATGCTCGTTTTATAGCAAAATATGGTGTAAATGTAATAGAGTTTGGCGTCAAAAATGATACAATTCATGGTGTTGATGAACGAATCACAGCAGATGAAGTTGTAAAACTTTACAAGATATTTAAAAGATTAATAGATATATACTAAGGATATACATGAAATATGTTCAAACAAATAAAGCACCATCAGCTATAGGTCCATATTCTCAAGCTGTGGTTGTCGGCAATATGGTTTATACATCAGGTCAGATTGCTCTGACTTGTGATGGTATTATGTTGGAGTCAGATATAAAACTGCAAACAAAACAGGTTATAAGTAATCTGCGGGCGGTATTGCAAGAGGCAGGCAGCGACTTAAGCAAAGTAATAAAAACAACAATTTTTTTAAGCGACATGGATAATTTTTCTACGGTAAATAATATCTATGAAAAAGCATTTGGTAATCATAAGCCCGTTCGTTCTACAGTTGCTGTGAAAACATTGCCTAAAGAGGCATTGGTTGAGATTGATGCTATAGCTATTATAGATTAAGCACTTTTTATTTTTACTTAAGTAGCAACATCCTATAATTACATAAATGACTGGTGGTCGGTCATTAAAGAAAAGGTTAATGCTATGACTAGTGCTAAAAAAGTTGTATCTGTATTGATTATTATTTTATTGCCAAGCTTTTTGTTGGCAGATAATTTAAAAGATTTGCTTGCTTATGCAATGCATAATAATAACGTAATATTATCAGATATTTTTGGGCAAAAAGCTATGCTTAAAAATGCTGCATCTACAAAAAGCAGTTTATTTCCGACTCTATACCTTGGAGGTAAATACACAAGACTAGATCAGAGGTCTCCATATAGACCGGGAGATGTTTATACAGGATCTGTTACGGCAGAATATACTATTTATGACGGTTCAAAACGCAAAAGTACCGTAGCTCAACAGTTGCAGCAGGCAAAATCATTAAAATTTGATACATTGGCACAAAAAAAGCAGTTGCAGTTTACTATAGTTAAATATTACTATCAAATAAAAAGCTTAACCGCTACTAAAAAAGCATACGAAGAAGCCTGTAAAGATTTGAAAGCCGAGCTACAAAGAGAAAAAAAGCTTTATAAAACAGGCATGATAACATATAACAATGTGCAAAGCATGCAAGCTGTTTTAAGTAATAATATTTACAAAATTAGTTCAACAAACTATCAGATTGTAAGGACAAGAAAAATGTTGTCCTTGCAGATAGGAAAGAGTGTGACAAAGCTTCAAAACTCTGTTATTAAACCCCCAAAAAATATTCAAGCTACACCTAATAACACGATTAAAGTATTGCAAAGCAGCGCAAAAGCACTGTCTTACCAGGCAAAAAGTATTGATTCTGCGTATAAGCCTACTGTCAACATAGCGGATACTTACAGTCTAAATGGATATGGTAGATATGATGCTTATCATCCAAAGGGCAAAACCAATCAAAATCAGTTGCTTATAAATATTAATTTTTTAATCTTTGATGACGGAGCCGTGCAACAACAAGAAGATGCTGTTTTATTGCAAAAGAGCGCATTGCAATACCAAATAGCACAGGCTAAAAAAACTCAAAGTATCAATGTAGAATTAGCCCGCTTAAATATTCAAACAATTAAGTATCAAATTATAAGTTCCAAAAATGCGTTGATGTCCGCACAAGGAGCATATAAAATAGTAGCTAAAAAATATCAAATAGGAAGTATTGATTATACAACTTATCTTGATGCATTATCTGTAAAGACCACCGCAGAGTCTCAATATAAACAAGCACTTAATAATCTACAAATCGCGTATGCTAATTATTATTTTCAAACAAATAAAAATATCCAGGAGTATATTAAATGAAAAACCTTAAACAAGCATTGCATGTAAGCATATGTCTAGTGTGTTTTATCTCTTTTGCCCAAGCAAAAAAGATAAAGCAATCCTTTCATATGGTATCTAAAGCTGATGTATATATTGTTCAAAAGCCAACAAATTTACCAATTCATGTACAATATCCCGCATTTGTCGTCCCATACAAAACAGCTATGGTTGTATCCAGAGTATCAGGGATATTAGAGAAAAAGTATTTTAAATCAGGTCAATATATAAAAAAGGGAGCGTTGTTATATAAAATACAAGATGATCAATACAAGGCGTTATATGATGCTTCGTATGGAAGCATGCTTATGGATAAAGCGGTCTTAGCCAATGCTTTAAAAAACTGGAATAGGGTGAAACAGCTTTTTGCTGTAAAAGCAACATCAACAGCGGCTAGAGATAATGCATATTATACATATCAAGAAGCTAAAGCGAGACTGATTGTAGCTAAGGCGAACATGCAAACGGCAAAAATTAACTTAGACTATACTGATGTCCGGGCACCAATTAGTGGCGTTACAGGTTTAAAAAGAGTAGATGTGGGCAACTTGGTCAGCGCAACTCCACCAACGAATCTTATTAAAATAACACAAAACAAGAAAGTATATGTTAATTTTTCTATGCCTATGAGTGATTATATAAAAATAAAACAACATATATGGAGCACTCAACTGCCTTACATGAAAGCGAAGCTAGAAGTTCATGGCAGAATTATCAAGCAAACCGGTATTGTAGATTTTATTGATGCAAATATTAATAAGGCGACTTCCACAGTTAAAATGCGAGCAGTCTTTAATAACACTGACAAGTATCTTATGGCTGGAGATTTTGTTTACATTTATCTTGAAGGTATAATTCAGCGTAACGCAATTAAAATTCCACAAAAAGCTGTTTTACAAAATCCTCTGGGAACGATAGTTTTTATTGTAGTCAATGCTCATGTACAAGTAAGACCTGTTGTGTTAGGGCGTACCAGCGGTAACTATTTTTTACTTAAAAGTCATACGTTATCACCAGGTACTAAAATTATTGTTGATAATTTTTTCAGATTAAAACCAGGCAGTAAAGTTTTAGTAGATAAAATAGTTAATCATTAAAGGCTATAAATGTTCTCAAGATTTTTTATCAACCGACCGATTTTTGCTACTGTTATTGCTATTTTAATAGTAATTGCAGGGCTTTTGTCGCTTAGGCTTCTGCCAATTGAAGAGTATCCGACTATAGCTCCACCGCAAATTTTAGTACGGGCTGTATATCCTGGTGCCAATGCTCAGACGTTGGTTAAAACCGTAGCATCGACACTGGAAGATTCGATTAACGGTGTGAAGAATATGATTTATATGACTTCAACTGCATCTACAAGCGGAATATTGAATATTAGTGTTGTATTTAAAGTCGGAACCAATATAAATCAGGCAAAAGTTGACGTTAACAACAGAGTTCAGTTAGCACTGAGTAAATTGCCTTCTGCTGTTAGCAGACAAGGAATAAGCGTTCAGGAAAAATCACCGGATATATTGAAGTTTTTTGCATTTACATCTAAAAATGATATTCATAGCAGAACATATATTTCTAATTACCTCTCTGTTAATCTTCTTGATAGCCTAAAGCGGATTCATGGAGTTGGAGATGTTGAAATCTTTGGTGAGCGTGATTATGCGGTGCGTATTTGGCTTAATCCGGAAAAATTAGCTTTTTATGGTCTTACGCCTTCAAATATAATTACTATCATTAATAGTCAAAATGCACAATACGCAGTAGGCTCAATAGCAGCTTCTCCTATGACACGTATTGAACCTTTTACCTACTCTATCAGCACCCAAGGAAGACTAAAAACCGTCAAGCAGTTTAAAAATATTATATTAAAAACTAATCTTGACGGTTCAACGCTTAGGCTAGGGGATATAGCTAAGGTAAAGCTGGGATCAGATTCGCATGGTATTGAGGCGCAATTAAATGGTAGTCCGATGGTTCCTGTTGCTATTTTTTTATCTCCGGGAGCAAATGCTTTAAAAGTATCTGCCGCGGTTGATGCAAAAGTAAAAGAATTGTCTAAAAAATTTCCAAAAGATATTCATTATGTTATTCCTTACGATACAACAGTCTTTGTTCATAAATCTATTGATGAAGTGGTTAAAACACTTTTAGAGGCTATACTTTTTGTTACAATCTTGATATATATCTTTTTAGGTAGCTTTAGAGTCACCATAATTCCTGCTATCGCTATACCTGTTGCATTGTTTGGAACATTTGTGGGACTCTATGTGGCAGGTTTTTCTATTAACTTATTGACATTATTTGGTTTAATACTTTCTATAGGTCTGGTTGTTGATGATGCAATTATAGTGATTGAAAATATTGAAAGGATACTGCATACGCAAGATGTTACCGTAAAAGAGGCCGCATATGAGGCTATGAAAGAGCTAGCGACTCCAATAGTTGCTATTGTGTTGGTTATTTCATCTGTATTTATACCGGCAGCTTTTAATAGCGGTTTTAGCGGTGTCATGTATAAACAATTTGCTATGACAATCGTGATTTCAGTTTTAATCTCAGGTTTTGTAGCTTTGACTTTAACACCGGCATTGTGTGTTATTTTTTTAAAAAAACGTGAAAAAGAGCCAATTTGGCCACTTAGAAAATTTAATCAGTTTTTTAACCGGCTAACTAGGTCATTTATCAGCACCGCTAAATTAACGATAAGATTATGGTTCTTTTCGTTACTATTATTTGGAGGATTGATATTTTTAACATATCATATTATTGAAAAAACACCGACTGGTTTGGTGCCAAATGAAGATCAGGGCGTATTGATAGCACTAGCTTATACTATGCCCGGTACTTCTTTAAAGGGTACTGTTAAAGATGTTAGAGATATACAAAAAATGTTACTTGCAAATAAAAATATTAATGAAGTTGCGGCAGTTGCGGGATTAGATTTGATGACATCGGCTCAAAAAACAGATGCAGCAGTTTTGTTTGCCCATCTGATACCGTGGAGTAAACGTACCAAAAAAAATCAAAGTTCTTTTGCTTTAGCTAAGCATTTTATGAGTCTGTTTATGCAAGATAAAAATGCTTTTGTAATACCGGTCAGCCCTCCACCAATTCGAGGTATGAGTATAACGGGTGGATTTAATATGTGGGTTGAAGATAGAGTTGGTGCGAATCTACAGACTCTAAATAGATATATTCAGGAGATAATCGCAAAAGCAAATAAAAACCCTATGCTAGCGAGAGTTAGGACTACATTAAATACAAATGTGCCGCAGTATTTTTTACAAGTTGATAGGGTGAAAGCAAAATCTATGGATGTCAGCTTATCGTCTATATACAAAACATTACAAAATACACTTGGTCAAGGATATGTAAATGATTTTAATATGTTTGGCAGAACGTATCATGTAGATATCGAATCTTTAGCAAAATATAGAAGAACAGTAAATAATCTACAAGATATTTTTGTAAAATCAGATAACGGTAATTTTATTCCCATAAGTGAATTGGTAAAAATAAAACGAGTAGTAGGTGCTGATGTTATCCAGAGATTTAATATGTTTGATGCTGCTCAAATCAGTGGAGCGCCGGCACCAGGATACTCTTCAGATGAAGCTATGAATGCTATTAAAAAAATTGCCGATGGGATATTGCCTGTAGGTTATACTGCGGCATGGTCAGGCACATCTTATCAAGAACATAAGTTAGCCAGGCAACATAATTATACTTTGCTTTATGCTATAATACTTGTGTTTTTGATCTTGGCGGCATTGTATGAGAGTTGGAGTATTCCTATTGCAGTTATCATATCGATTCCTTTTGCAATTTTTACAGCGGCACTATCTGTGTATTTGCGTGGCTTAAATGCTGATATATATTTTCAGGTAGGATTAGTCACTCTTGTCGGATTATCTGCTAAAAATGCTATATTAATTGTTGAATTTGCTATGTATAGATTAAAGGGCGGCATGCCTTTATTTGATGCGATCATCGAAGCTTCTAAGTTAAGATTTAGACCTATTGTTATGACGTCAATGGCTTTTATTGCAGGTACGCTTCCTTTGGTGTTTAGTTCGGGAGCCGGTGCAAATAGCCGCCGTATTTTAGGAACAACGGTTGTTGGCGGGATGCTTGGCGCAACACTAATAGGGATAATATTTATACCGATGTTTTTTTATTTAGTAGTGAAGATTCGCCAGGTATTTGTCAAATAAAAAAGGGAAGATATGCCAAAATGGAGTTATGAGAGGGATATTATTATGTTTATATAAAATAAAACAACAAGGTAAAAATTATGAAAAAAATCTTTATAACGCTCTTTTTATTTTTAAATTTCTGCTCTATGCTTTACGCACAACAGATTTCATTTCAGATGTATAATGATTATTTTGCAGGAACAGATAAACTTTTTACAAACGGTGTTGGAATTAGTTGGTTAGATAATACATATCACAATCTACAGCCAAATAAAACTGCCAATTACAGTAAGCATGCTTTTGAATTATTGCATTTTTTGCATTTAGCCAAACAAAATTCTACTAAGAATTACACAGCAGGCATCAGTCTCTCTCAAATCATGATAACGCCTCCAGACACATCTAAAACCGTGCCCCAATATAACCATATGCCATATGCCGGTTATCTAGGTTTGTCTATGTTTGCATTTAAGTGGGATGAAAATAGCTACAATGAGTATCGTATTACTTTTGGAGTTGTCGGACATCAAGCAGGAGCGGCATTTGTTCAGAAAAACTTTCATCATCTAATCGACGATACAATTCCTCAAGGATGGGATACACAGATAAAAACGCGATGGATTATCAATATATTGGCAGCAAAAGGGTATAAAACGTGGTCAAAAGATTATAGCAATCAATATGCCATGGATTGGATAAATCATTACGGCGCACAACTAGGCAACAATAAAATAGATACATTTGCTAATACAATGTTTACAATAGGGCATAATTATATCCAAAATTTTAATATGCATTACCCATATCTGAAAGAAGATATCTCTCTTATTAATCCAGGAGAATTACACCATGGGTTTGGCTATGACTTTAGCTTAGGGATAACAGGCGAAGCATTGGCATATTCATATATACTAAGAGAGGCTCAGCGTGAGGGATACAATACGCAAGAAAACAATCTCAATATTATATTATTTGCAGGAACAGAGCTTTTTTTTGGCAATAATCAAACATTTTCATTTTTTTATCAAGCGCAGTCACCGTACGATAGGCATGAAAAACGTTTTGATGTTATAGGCAGTTTTGCATATTCATACAGGTTTTAGTTTTTATATATCGCTTAAACATTAATTAAAGCTTTATTGTGTATAATTGCAAACTTTTTAGATACTTATTTAGATTTTAAGGAAGCGCAATGTACGCAATCATCAAAAACGGTGGAAAACAATATAAAGTTCAAGAAGGTGATATTTTATCATTTGATAAAATGAGCCTTGAACCAAAAGCCACTATTGAAATTAAGGAAGTTTTAGCTGTTAACTCAGGGGAACTAAAGACCGGCACCCCTTACGTTGAGGGTGCTGTTGTAACTGCAGAAGTTATTAATGAAGGACGCGATAAAAAAGTAGTAATCTTCAAAAAGCGTCGCCGTAAAGACAGCAAAGTTAAACGCGGGTTTAGAAGAGATTTTACACGTGTTCGCATCATTAAAATTGCAGCATAATTTATTAAACACAGAAGGAGAATAGTATGGCTCATAAAAAAGGTCAAGGTAGTACTCAGAATAATCGTGATTCAGCAGGACGCAGGTTAGGTGTGAAAAAATTTGGTGGTGAGAGTGTTAGAGCCGGTAATATTATTATCCGCCAACGCGGAACAAAAATTCATCCTGGTAAAAATATAGGCATGGGAAAAGATCATACCCTTTTTGCTTTAATAGATGGAGTCGTAGCTTTCGAGCGTAAAGATAAAACAAGAAAACAAGTTTCAATTATTCCTACCGCATAACTCCATTGTATAACCGCTATGGTTTTGCGGTTATACAATTTTATCGACTTGCGTTACTAGTTTGCTTTTTAATATTTTCAATTTTTAATAGTTTATTTTATCTTACATGTAAGTTATTGACTTTATTTATTATAGTGCTTCATATCGGCTAAGTAAAATATATACTTAAAAATTGTACAAGGATTTTTTATGTTTATTGATAACGTTGAGCTTAAAGTTTCATCAGGAAAAGGTGGAGCAGGCTGTGTTTCGTTTCGTCGTGAAAAATTTGTTGTAAATGGCGGTCCAGACGGCGGTGACGGTGGCAAGGGCGGTGATGTTTGGTTTAAATGTGATAATAATACGCACACGCTGTCTCATTTTCAGCGTAATATGCATATTAAAGCTGAAAATGGCAAGCCTGGTTCTAGCTACAATATGAGTGGTAAGTCTGGACAAAAGCAGGTGATTATTGTACCGCCCGGTACTCAAATTATTGATGTTCAAAATAATGAAGTTATTTTCGATATGCTTATTGACGGTGAAGAGAAGCTATTATTAAAAGGCGGTAAAGGAGGGCTTGGTAACACCCATTTTAAATCTTCTACAAAACAAAGACCTACATATGCTCAACCCGGAGAAGCAGGACAGACTAAGGATGTTCGCTTAGAGTTGAAATTGATTGCAGATGTCGGTTTAGTGGGATTTCCAAATGTAGGTAAGTCAACTTTGATTTCTACACTCTCTAATGCACGACCTGAAATTGCAAATTATGAGTTTACAACTCTTACGCCAAAATTGGGTCAAGTAAATATCGGTGATTATGAATCATTTATAATGGCAGATATTCCAGGAATTATCACAGGAGCTAGTGATGGAAAAGGGCTGGGCATACAGTTTTTGCGTCATATTGAAAGAACAAATATAGTGCTGTTTATGATTGATTTGGCATCATATCGTGATTTGTCACAGCAATACAGTACACTAAAACAAGAAATATCTAAATTTTCTGCTAAACTAGCCGGAAGCAAATTTGCCATAGCATTAACAAGAGCTGATATATTATCTCAAGAAGCAAGAGTTGAGGCAACCAAGAAGTTTATACATTCACTGCAACTGCGTCCAAGCGATATGGATAATTTTGGATTTGATGAAAGCTTACCCTATTTTGTGCAGTCTTTTGCTGATGAAGAGTTGGGCTACAACGCAAAAGAGCCATATTTTATAATAGCTATATCAGCAGCGGCAAATATTAATATTGGTCCGTTAAAACATGCTTTATTTAATCTTGTGCATACAGATAAACAGCCATGAGCCGTATTGTTCTTAAGGTGGGTAGTGCCATTTTATCTGAAAACATGCAGATATCTGATACTATGATAAAAAGTATCGTCAGTCTTGTTGTAGATTTAAAACAAAAATATGAAGTTGTGTTGGTATCTTCTGGAGCAGTTTTAGCCGGTTATTCACAATTAAAGCTAGATAAAAATGTTTTAGAAAACAAACAGGCGTTAGCGGCTATCGGACAACCTTTACTGATGAATAAATTTCGTCTGGAGTTTGCTAAGTATGACCAGGTACCGGCACAAATTTTATTAACGGCATCTAATTTAAATACCTCTGCACAAAACCAAAAAATCAAAAATACTCTCAATGTTTTATTGCAACAAGATATTATCCCAATCATTAATGAAAATGATGCTACGGCGGTTGAAGAGTTGGTAGTAGGAGATAATGACCAGTTATCGGCATATTTGGCTTGTAGTATTGAGGCTGATATGCTGGTTATATTATCAGATATAGATGCTTATTACGATAGTGATCCGCATAAAAATAGTAACGCTAAAGCATATAAAAAAGTTGAGAATATAAGCAAGCAGGAGTTAGTCCAGCTTAAGTCTCCAAATCATAATTTTGCAACAGGCGGAATAGTAACAAAACTAAAAGCCGCATCATACATGCTCGCATGTAAGCGTCAAATGTTTCTAGCAAGTGGATTGGATTTAGATAGCGTGCGCTCCTTTTTACTGGATAATCAACAAACAAACGGCACTTTATTTGCTAAAGGATAGTTATGAGAGTTGTATTTATGGGTACGCCACCTTATGCGGATGAGATATTAAAAACACTTTTGCTGCAAAATGATATTGAAATAACAGGTGTTTATACACAGCCTGATAAACCGGTAGGCAGAAAACATGTGATTACGCCATCAGCAGTTAAAATAACGGCAAAAAAATATAATTTAGATATTTATCAGCCTAATAATCTAAGAGATATTTCTAGTATCAATGAGTTTTTAAATCTAAAGTGCGATTATGTTATCGTAGCAGCTTATGGACAGATTTTACCACAACAGATTTTAAATCATGCTCCTTGTATAAATCTTCATGCATCTATTTTACCAAAATATAGAGGTGCTAGTCCTATCCAAGAGGCTATTTTAAACGATGATAAGCAGACTGGCGTAACTGCTATGAAAATGGATAAAGGTTTAGATACCGGCGATATTATTAAAATTAGCTCAACTTTTATAAAGCCGGACGAAATGGTGCAGTCTTTATATGATAGATTAACCAAGATTGCATGTAAGCTCGCCGTGGATGTATTGCATAATTATCACTCATATACACCTATCGCTCAAGATAATCTTACGGCATCATATTGCGGTAAAATAACAAAGCAAGACGGTCTTGTAGATTTTGATAATGCAATGACCATACATAATAAATATAGAGCTTTTGGATCATGGCCGGGTATCTATTTGCAAAGTGGGCTAAAATTAAAATCTCTTGATTTATACGAGACCGCGCGAATTCATAATAAAGGTCAGATATTGGCGGTTGAAGATAAATATATCATTGTCGGATGCAAGAGGGGCTCTGTAAAAATATATAAAGTACAGCCGGTATCGAAAAGAGAGATGGATATTATTTCATATATTAACGGAAGGCGCTTGGGCTGTGAAGATTATCTGTCTTGATGTTATCGATTCTACGCAAACCTATCTGATTGATGCTATTTCAGATGAGCGTTTATCCGCTCCTATCGCAGTATCGGCAAAGATTCAATATCAGGGAAAAGGTAGCCGCGGAAACGACTGGATAAGTAAAAAAGGGAATCTATTTTTGTCTTTTGCGATACCGGTAAACATGCTTCCGCAAGACTTAAAAATAGAATCCTCATCTATTTATTTATCATATATACTAAAAGAGGTGCTGCAAGAATTGGGTTCTGATGTATGGTTAAAATGGCCTAATGATTTTTATTTGGATGATAAAAAAATAGGCGGTACACTTGTTCAATTTAAGAAAGATATTCTCATTTGTGGCATCGGATTAAATATTAAATGTGCACCAGAGGGTTTTAGTCTTTTAGATATACAATGCAGCAAGACAGAGATTATTAACTCTTATTTCACTAAATTGGAAAAAAAACTTTCATGGAAGTATATTTTTAGCAAATATAGGTTAGAATTTGACAAAAGCAAAATATATTTTTCGCATTTTAGAAATCATCTTATTTCATTAAAAGATGCTTCGTTGCTAGATGACGGTTCTATTTTGTGTGAGGGGGAAAGGATGTTTAGCATAAGATGAGCGAAATTATTGTTATAGCAAATCAAAAAGGCGGTGTGGGCAAAACTACAACTGCCGTAAATCTAGCCGCATCATTAGCAGTTGCAGAAAAAAAAGTTTTACTTATAGATGCTGACCCACAGGCAAATGCGACTACTTCATTAGGATTTCATCGTAATGATTATGAATTTAACGTATATCATGTACTAATTGGTGCTAAAAAATTAAAAGATATTATCCTTAAATCAAATCTTCCCTCACTCCATTTAGCACCGTCTAATATTGGCTTAGTCGGTATTGAAAAAGAGTATTATGAAGCTAGTAACGTACAAGGAAGAGAGTTAGTCCTAAAGCAAGCAATTGAACTTGTAAAAAAAGATTATGAATATATTATTATTGATTCTCCTCCCGCTTTGGGGCCGATGACTATTAATGCACTTTCTGCATCTAATTCTATTATTATTCCCATACAATGTGAATTTTTTGCATTAGAGGGATTGGCACAGCTTTTAAATACAGTCAGGCTCATAAGAAAAACAATCAATCCAACACTAAGCATTAGAGGATTTTTGCCTACGATGTTTAGCGCGCAAAACAATCTTTCAAAGCAGGTTTTTGCAGATTTAAGACAACATTTTCAAGGCAAACTATTTAAAGACGGAGAAAATAAATTTATTGTTATTCCAAGAAATGTTAAACTTGCAGAATCCCCATCTTTTGGAAAACCTGCAATTCTTTATGACGTTAAGTCCAAAGGTTCTGTGGCATATCAAGACTTGGCACAAGCGATTATAGCATGAGTAAAGCAAAGGCATTAGGCAGAGGACTAGAAGCGCTACTAGGCGAGATGGGTGATGCGTATGAAAATGAACTGCCCCAGCATAATTCAGTTATGGATATAGAGCTCAAACACATACGTCCTAATCCGTTTCAACCGCGAAAACATTTTGATGAAGCTTCGCTTGCAGAACTAGGTGAATCAATCAAAAATGATGGATTGCTGCAACCTGTGGTTGTTACACAGGATATTGACGGATTTGTATTAATCTCCGGAGAAAGGCGAGTTAGAGCCTCTAAACTGGTTAAATTAAAGAGTATTCGAGCTATCTTGATTAATGTAGATGAAGCTCAAATGCGGCAGTTATCGTTAATAGAAAATATTCAGCGCGACGAATTAAATGCTATAGAATTATCAGAAGCTTACCAAGAGCTCATTAAAACTCACAATATAACTCATGATGAATTATCACGCATGATTCATAAGAGTCGTACACATATAACCAATACTCTGAGATTATTACAGCTCTCTAGTAAAACACAAAAAGCATTGGTTGAAAAAAAAATAACGGCAGGACATGCAAGAGCGTTAATAGGGCTGAACGATAAAGAGCAACAGATGATGGTAAATTCAATCATGGGTCAAAAATTAAGTGTGCGTGATGTGGAGAAAACAATTCAATCAATGAAGGTCTTGGCATCAAAAGATAAAGATGTACAAGAGAAGATAAGGTATGATTTTAATACTTTAAGATTATCTCTAACACAATTAGGCTTACATGTAAAGATGCAAAGAAATAAACTGATAATTGAGTTTAAAACTCAAGAAGAGATAGATATGCTAAGTTCAAAATTTACAAAATAATGTAGTTATATAAAATAAAATTTAGAATTTAACTGTTGTTTCAATTTATAAACAGTATAATTACATAAAAATTAGGAGGTTTTATGTTAGATATAAGTTTGTTGTTGCTTATTTCAACAGCAGTTGTATTTCTTTTGCTTATCGGTATATTAAACAATATGCTTTATAAGCCTTTGATAGAATATATGCAGCAGCGGGATTTAAGTATAAAAAATGATTTACAAAAAGTCGTGCAAAATGAAGATGAAATAGCAAAATTAAACGCTAAAGCCGATCAAATTATTTTAGATGCAAAGTATGCTGCTTTAACTCAAAAAGAAAAGATGATTGCAGAAACTAAACTTCTAATAGAGAAGAAGATAGAGGAGAAGCGTATTGCGTTGGCTGAAGATTATGCTAAATTTGAAGCAAGTCTATATGAAAATAGAATTAGTTTGATTAAAGCTTTAAAGAAACAGGTACCTGTATTTAAGGCACAAATCGCTACTAAATACAATATGCTGTAAAGGTATTATAATGATAAAAAAAATATTATTACTTTTAGTTGTTGCCACGTCTTTGTTTGCCGGTGAAACATCAACTGTTAATTCTACCGATATAGTGTGGAGGACTATTAACTTTGTTATTTTTGCTGCAATCGTGTGGTATTTAACAGCAGATCCAATTAAAACATACCTAACTAACAGAACTAAAAAGATAGCAGATGCTTTACAGTCTGCTCAGAATAAAATCCATGAATTGAAAAAACAAAAAATTGAAGCAGAGCAAAAAGTTGCTGATGCAAAAAAATTAGCTGACGAGATATTGGTATTATCTGAACGAGAGAATAAGGTTGTTGTTGAGTCGATGCTTTCTCGTTGTGACGCGGAATTATTAATTTTGGATGAACAGAACTTATCTTTAATGAAACTAGAGCAACGTAAAATGGCTAAAAGCGTGGTACAAGATATTTTGACTGATTTATTAACTCAAGATGACGTAAGCTTAAATAAACAAGAGATGGTAGATATCATATTAAAGAAGGTGGCATAAGATGGATACTTTGGTCGCAAAACGATATGTTAAAGCCTTAAAAGTATCTTTTAAGACTAATGAACTAGTTAAGTTAGATACTATCTTTTCGGCTCTTTCAGATTCTCTAAAACAACCTGGAATTGCGCGTTTTATGGAGAATCCGGAAATAAATCGTAACGATAAGACAAGTATTTTACTAGAAACTATTAAATCCGTTAAATCTGTTAAATTAGATAATTTTTTCAGATTACTTATTCAAAATGGGCGTTTAAGCGTTATACCATCAATCTCAAAGATTCTTAAAGAAGAGATAGCGTCTATTAAGAATAGCTATACCGGCTATATTTATAGCAATGAAGCTTTAGATGATAAATCATTGGTAAAATTAAGTAAAGAACTTGGCAGCAAGATAGGCACAAGGATAAATTTACAATATATAAAAAATGATTTTAATGGAATAAAAATTGATGTCAAAGATTTAGGTATTGAGATAGATTTTTCGCAAACAAAAATTGATTCACAAATTATAAATCATATTTTAAAAGCAATTTAACAAAAGAGGAGTAGTATAGTGGTAGCAAAAATACAAGCTGATGAGATTAGTTCTATCATCAAAGAACGTATAGATAACTTTGAATTAAGTGTAGATATCAATGAGACAGGTCAAATTGTCTCAGTTGCTGATGGTGTTGCAAAGGTATATGGCTTGAGTAACGTAATGGCTGGAGAGATGGTTGAATTTGAAGAGGGGACCGTAGGTTTAGCGCTTAATCTTGAAGAAACAAATGTCGGTGTTGTTGTTTTAGGCAGTGGTGGTATGCTAAAAGAGGGAATGAGCGTAAAAAGACTGGGTAAACTTTTGCGTGTACCTGTTGGAGAGAGTTTAGTCGGACGGGTAGTAAACTCTTTAGGCGAACCAATTGACGGCAAAGGTCCTATACAAAGCAGTGAATTTAGGCTGGTGGAAGAAAAAGCACCTGGAATTATGGATAGAAAATCAGTTCACGAACCTCTTGCAACCGGTATTAAGGCTATTGATGCTTTAGTGCCGATAGGCAGAGGACAGCGTGAATTGATTATCGGAGATAGACAGACAGGAAAGACAACTGTTGCATTAGATACAATTATTAATCAAAAAGGTAACGATGTTATCTGCATATATGTAGCTGTCGGACAAAAATCATCGACAGTAGCGCAGGTAGTTAAGCGTTTAGAGGAAAATGGAGCAATGCAATACACCATAGTTGTTAGTGCTACTGCTTCTGAAGCTGCTGCCCTGCAATATCTAGCACCATACACAGGTGTTACTATGGGTGAATATTTTAGAGATAATGCTAAACATGGTCTGATTATTTATGATGATTTATCAAAGCATGCGGTAGCTTATCGTGAAATGTCATTAATATTACGCCGTCCTCCGGGTCGTGAAGCATATCCTGGGGATGTTTTCTATCTTCATTCTAGACTTTTGGAGCGAGCAGCAAAGTTAAGTGATGCAAGAGGAGCTGGTTCTTTAACTGCACTGCCTATTATCGAAACGCAAGCCGGTGATGTTGCGGCATATATTCCGACAAATGTTATTTCTATTACTGACGGACAGATTTTTCTAGAAACAGATCTTTTCAATTCAGGTGTTCGTCCAGCTATTAATGTAGGCTTATCTGTGTCTAGAGTTGGCGGTGCTGCTCAAATTAAAGCAACTAAGCAAGTTGCTGGTACGCTTCGTTTAGATCTTGCTCAGTACCGTGAACTTCAGGCGTTTGCACAGTTTGCATCAGATCTGGATGAATTGTCAAGAAATCAATTAGAGCGTGGGCAAAGAATGGTTGAAGTTTTGAAACAGCCTCCATATTCTCCACTCTCGGCTGAGAAACAGGCTCTTATTATATTTGCAGGAAATGAAGGCTTTTTGGACAATATTGATGTATCGTCAGTTGTTAAATTTGAAGCTGAGCTGTATCCTTTTGTTGAAGCTGCTTATCCTCAAATTTTTGAAAATATAAAAAGTAAATCAAAGATTGATGACGACACTAAAGCACTAATGCTAAAGGCTTTAGAAGAATTTAAGCTTACATTTATGGCTTCATAAAGGAATATTGATGGCAGATCTTCAAGATATTAAACGAGAGATCAAAAGTGTATCTAATACTCAAAAAACAACACGTGCCATGAAGCTTGTCTCAACGGCAAAACTTCATAAGGCTAAAGAGTTGACAGAACGTTCTAAAATGTTTGCCGATAAACTAAATAGTATTATGTCTGAAATTGCAGGTCGCCTAAAATGTCATTCTGTAAATGAGATACCAAATCGGTCATTTCATCTTATAGATGATCCTAAAGTCGTCGATATTGTTTTTGTAACGGCGGATAAGGGTTTGTGCGGCGGTTTTAATTTGCACACAATTAAAGCAATTAAGAGATTGTTGGCGGAATTTGAAAATAAAAATACAACTGTTAGATTGCGTGGAGTCGGTAAAAAGGGTATAGAGTTTTTTAAATATAATAAGATTGAAATGTTGGATGAAGTTATTAATCTAAGCTCAAAACCAGATCTACAGCGTTCAGATGAGTTTATTTCCGTATCACTGAATGATTTTATTGCCGAAAAGACAGATGCACTTTATATAATATATAACGGCTATAAAAATATGTTAACTCAGGAGTTGCATGTAAATAAAATTCTGCCTATTGATCCGGGCTTGTTTCATTGTGAGGATCCAATTCATGAGCCTTATTTAGAAGTAGAGGCTTATGATCAGGAGGTAATGTTAGATTCTTTGACGAAAAAGTATGTACACACTAGTATGTATTTTGCGTTAATTGATTCAGTAGCAGCAGAACACAGTGCTAGAATGCAGGCTATGGATACGGCAACGAATAATGCAAATGAGATGGTAAAATCTTTAAATGTTAAGTATAATAAGGCTAGGCAAGCAGCAATTACAACCGAGCTTATAGAAATAATCAGTGGTGTGGAGGCAATGAGATAATGGAGAAAAATATGATTGGAAAAATTAGTCAGGTTATGGGTCCTGTAGTTGATGTTGATTTTGACGGATATCTTCCTTTAGTGAATGAAGCTATAGAAGTTCAAAATACAAATGAGGGCAAGCAGACTCGCCTCATATTGGAAGTGGCTGCACATTTAGGCGACGGTCGGGTGCGTACGATTGCCATGGACATGAGTGAGGGTCTAGTGCGTGGTATGGATGTAAAAGCAACAGGTGCGCCTATTAAGGTTCCAGTCGGCGAAAAAGTTTTGGGACGTATTTTTAATGTAATAGGAGAGACTATTGATGATGGTGATCAAATCACAGATTGTGAAGCTTGGTCTATTCATCGTGATCCACCACTGTTAGTAGATCAATCTACCAAAACTGAAATGTTTGAAACCGGAATTAAAGTTGTTGATTTATTAGCTCCTTACGCTAAAGGTGGAAAAGTTGGATTATTTGGTGGAGCAGGAGTCGGTAAAACGGTTATTATTATGGAACTGATCCACAATGTTGCGCATGGACATGAAGGATTATCTGTTTTTGCTGGTGTTGGAGAGAGAACTCGTGAAGGAAACGACTTATATAACGAGATGCTTGAATCTAATGTTTTAGATAAAGTTGCATTATGCTATGGTCAAATGAGCGAGCCTCCGGGGGCTCGTAATCGTATTGCCTTGACAGGTTTGACAATGGCAGAATATTTTAGAGATGAGAAAAAACTTGACGTTTTGATGTTTATAGACAATATCTTTCGTTTTGCACAGTCAGGTTCTGAAATGTCGGCATTGCTAGGTAGAATTCCTTCAGCAGTTGGATATCAACCTACTTTAGCAAGAGAAATGGGTGCATTGCAAGATCGTATTACATCAACGAAATCTGGGTCGATAACATCAGTTCAGGCAGTATATGTTCCTGCTGATGACCTAACTGATCCTGCACCGGCATCTGTTTTTGCGCATTTAGATGCTACGACTGTTTTAAATCGTAAAATTGCAGAAAAGGGTATTTATCCGGCTGTTGATCCACTAGATTCAACATCTCGTTTGCTTGATCCGCAAATTCTTGGCGAGGAGCATTATCATGTAGCACGTTCTGTACAGCAAATTTTACAAAAATATAAAGACTTGCAAGATATTATAGCAATTTTAGGAATGGATGAGCTCAGCGAAGCTGATAAAGCTGTTGTTGAGCGTGCTCGTAAAATTGAGAAATTTTTATCACAGCCATTTTTTGTAGCAGAAGTGTTTACCGGTGCTCCAGGGAAATATGTTGCTCTAGAAGATACTATTAAAGGCTTTAAAGGTATTATAGACGGCGAGTATGATCATCTACCTGAGTCAGCATTTTATATGGTAGGTGGGATAGATGAGGCTATTGCTAAAGCAGACAAACAAAAAAAATAAATAGCTCAAATAATTTGATAAAGGATGACTAATGGATATGTTTGAGCTTGAAATTTTAACACCAAATGGTGTTATATTTCATGATAATGTAATTGAAGCGACTTTTCCGGGAGAAGAGGGTGAATTTGGTGTTTTGGCGCATCACTCTACAGTTACAACTTTGCTTCAAACAGGCGTTATCGAAGTTGCTAAAAAAGATAACTCTATCGAAGCTGTTTTAATTGATTGGGGAGTTGTGCAAGTAGATAGTGATCATGTGACGGTTTTAGCCGATGGTGCAGTTGCTATTAAGGGTGATACTCAAAGCAGTATAGCAAAATCTATTGATGATGCTAAAGAGTTGATGCATAGCGTGGCTCCTTCTGCTTCTGTTATAGCATCCGTATCTGCTAAGCTGGAAAATTTAGCTACGCAGGTATTGATGTAGGGTATTGTCATGATAAATGCTATCATGGACTTTTACATAAGAAGTCAGTTTATAACACTATTTGTCTTAGGTGTATTAGGTTTATATTTTTTTATTATAAATTGGGTATTTTTTTATAGATTATTGATATTAAACAGTTGGATATCTAAAGAAAATCACTCTCTTGAGACTCTACTTATGGGTTCTACCAATGTTGCTGAATACTCATTTTTAAGTAATTTTATTAATATGGGTTCAAAATTTTTCAAAAAGGAAATATTTGATCTGGCAAATTACGCTGGCACTAAAGAAGCAACAAAAGGTTTAACGCTTTTATCTATCATTGCTTCAACATCTCCGTTTATTGGTTTGTTTGGTACGGTTGTCTCTATCTTGGAAGCATTTGGCCACTTAGGACGATCGGCAGGGATTATGGCCGTTATTGCTTCTGGTGTTTCAGATGCCCTTGTTGCTACCGCGACGGGTATTTTTGTTGCTATTTTTGCTTATACTTATCATCAGATTTTAAAGAGAAAGGCATTTGAACTATCTGGATTTTTGCGCATGCAAAGCGATTCGCTTCTAGCTAGAAAAGTTGACTAATGTATCACGATTATGATTGGGACGAAAAACCTGAGTTAAATATTACGCCACTAGTTGACGTAATGCTTGTATTATTGGCAATACTTATGATTATCACACCAAATATTGTTTATCAGGAGCTAATTAAGCTTCCACAGGGTTCTGCACAAAAAGAGATGACAAAAGCACCGCCTGTACTTATCACAATAAATAAGCATAAGCAGATTACAGTCAATAAAAATAAGTTTGAATTTAACTCTTTTGCAGATAATTTCCAAATTTTTTCACAGCATTTAAACAAAAAAGCGACAGTAACGATTAGTGCGGATAAATCCTTGGGATATGGTATAGTTATGTCTGTTTTGGCTTCAGTAAAAAGAGCAGGTTTTGCTCAGGTGTCTTTAGCAACAAATGGGTACTAATAAACAATATTTTATCGGTAGCGGGTTGATTGCACTGGCTATTTTTTTTATGGCATGTTCTATTTTTACCTACATGTTGTTTTTTTCTAGAAAAATATCTACATATGCATTAACCAAAAACAAAGCTATATCTGTATCTATTATTTTACCTCAAAAAAAAGTGCATAGCAGTACAAAAAAACGAAATATCAACCCTGCTACCCATTCTATACGCTACTTAAAGCCTCAACCTAGCATCCAATCTTTATTTTCAAATGTATGGACTAAATCATTACACGCAAAACGTACTAAATCTGATAAAAAGTTAGATAATAAAATTGTTCAGGCACTGTCTAAAAAAATTTCTCTAAATAAGAATAAAAATAGCCTAAAATTAATACACCAAACAGTCGCAATACGCAAGGTGGTTAATGATAATAAAGCATTAACGACATCATCAGGTCAAAAGGTAAATAAATATAAGGCTAAAATTACAGCAATTGTTTACAATCATTTTATACCGCCAGCAAACACACAAGGTCAGACAGCACAGGTTTTACTGCGTTTGGGCGCAAACGGAATGTTACTAAGCTATAAGGTGCTTGTATATTCTGGCAATGAAATGTTTAATGATGAGATCAATAGACTACAAGGAGTGCTTATGAATATTATTTTTCCAAAAAATCCAAAAGGTATTACTTCAGAATATATTGTGAATTTATCAGCCAAAGAGTCTAAAAAATGAAACATATATTAATAATATTTTTATTTATGACTTCGTTATTGTATGGTGCTGACAATACTATAAATGTTGTTAAAAATGTTGCTACTCTCCCAACAATAGCAATAGAGGATGCTTCTACTGACTTTAGTACCGCCTTACAAGATAGATTTTTTAAAGCTATAAAGAGTGATTTGAATGTTCTATCAATATTTAACGTTGATTCAAGCCATTATAAGGTTACATTTAGCGATGATACAGTTTTACCGGAAGAGAAAAACAATGACTATGCTCTGCGCTATAGATTGGTATCGGGAGAATCAGAAACATTAACCGTAGATGTAAAATTATTTAAAAAATCTCAGCTCGTGATGCAAAAAAGTTATAAAATAAACAATTCAAAACTTTATATTTTCATTTCTCACGCTATAGCTTACGATGTTAACAAATATATGGGTGCAGCACCTGTTGAGTGGATGAAGAAAAAAGTTATTTTTTCGAGATTATTATCATCTGGGCAAAGTGAGATTATTATCAGTGACTATACTATGTCGTATCAATACGTCATAGTTAAAGGCGGTCTAAATATTTTTCCTATCTGGGCCAATCAAGATCAGACATCATTTTATTTTACTTTATTAAATGGAGCTAAGCCAATGCTAGAGAAGGTAAATATTAGTACAGGAAAAGTAACTAAAATATTATCTTCCGATGGTATGATAGCATGCTCTGATGTCAGCCAAGATGGTAAGCATATTTTAGTTACTATGGCACCACATGGTCAACCTGACATATATTTATATGATACAAGCAGCAAAAAATTAACAAGACTAACACATTTTAGCGGTATAGACGTTGATGGACAGTTTTTTGGTAATGATAGTATTGTTTTTGTTTCTGATCGCCTTGGCTATCCTACAGTTTTTTCTAAAACCATAGGCTCTAATGCAGTTTCACAATTAGTTTTTGAAGGACATCACAATACATCATGTGCAGTAAGTGGGCATTATATTGTGTATGAATCCAGGGAAACTAACAATGCGTTTTCGGTCAATACTTATAATCTGCATTTAATGTCAACTCAAACTGATTATATAAGACGTTTGACTGCCGTGGGTGTTAATATACTTCCACGATTTTCACAAGATGGCAATACTATACTGTTTATTAAAAAATATAAAGGACAGAGTGCTGTAGGTGTTATAAGGTTAGACTATAATAAAGATTATCTGTTTCCGCTAAAGCATGAAAATATTCAGGGACTTGATTGGTAGTGGTTGAGTTGTTACTATTTTTAGGTATAATTTGTAAATTTTAATATTGAGGTATGTGTAATGAAAAAAGTTATGTTTTTAAGTGTAATAGCTGCTGTTATAGTCTTAACGGGTTGTGCTACAAAACAGCCGGTTATTAGTCAAGTCGGAACAACTAAACCTGTAACTGTTCCCGCTACAAGCAATAATCAGCCTACATCAAGTGAAAATGTTTCGGGCATAGGAGTCAGCGGAGTCTCTTCTTCAAGCCAATCTGGCGTGCAACCTTTAAATCAAAGCAATGCCTTAAGTCAAATGCAACAACTGCAAAAAAAGCTAAAGAGTATATATTTTGATTTTAATAAATATAACATTCGTAGCAATATGACAAATACGCTGCAGCGAGACATACGAATCCTAAAGACATCTGGTTCTAATTATACAATAAAGCTAGAAGGCAATTGTGATGATAGAGGCAGTAATGAATATAATTTTGCATTAGGTTTAAGACGTGCCAATACTGTAAAAAAATCTTTAGTTAATGCCGGTTTAAGCGAATCACATATTACTATGATAAGTTATGGAAAAACAAAGCCTGTATGCATGCAGCAAACGCCTGAATGTTGGCAGCGTAATCGTCGCGTCGATTTTAAGCTTTTGCCTTAATAGAAGTATATGCGAAAATATATATATGCCGTATGCCTTATAGTCTTAGTCCTTCCATATAGACTTATGGCGTCGGAGATATCGGCTTTTGGAGCTGGTAATTTAAACAGCTCTTCTCCTTATGGTTTATCAGATGACGAGAAAGTTATTTATAGCAATAAAATTGCACTCAAGCAGATTGAGGACAAAGTTTTTATTTTAAAAAGTCAAATCGATTCTTTACAAGAGAGAATAGACGGCCTTCAAACAGTTGTTGAAGGAATAGGGCAAGCAACGCACAACAATAGGGTCTCTATTAGTAGATTATCTAAGCAAGTATCCACAATTGTTGCCAATGAGAATAAATACCAGCTAAATATAAATAATAGTCTTAATCAAAATCAGGCAAATATAAAAGATGTGAATAAAACACTATCACAGGTATCATTATTGTTAAGTGATATAAATAGTAGTTTTGCAACTAAAGCAGAAGTAAATTTACTGATTAATAAGATTAATAATAATTATGCCACAAAACAACAATTGCAACATTTAATCAATGATGTTAATAATTTTAAATTTTTAATACTTAAGATATTAAAAAATCAGCATAAACAAAAAGCAAGAAGTAAATTATCAGGCATGAGAAATAGTTTAGTTTATAAAGATGCATATAGCTTTTATCTAAAACATCAATACCGACAAGCATCAAAATATTATCGGCATCTAATTAAAGCTAATTACATGTCGGCAACATCTAATTATATGCTTGGTGAGATTAATTATCTTACCCATAATTATGCAAGTGCAATAGCTTATTATAAAGCCAGCGCGCTTTTGTATAACAAATCAAAATTTATGCCGAATCTCATGCTTCATACCGCCTTGTCTATGAGTAAGACGGGAGACATTGCAGGTGCAAAAAAGTTTCTTACTGCATTGATAGCAAAATATCCATTATCTAAAGAGGCATTAAGGGCAAAAAAAAGCTTAAAACTATTAAAACCATAGAAAACAGAGTCGTGTTTCAGCCTATATAAAACTTTTAATGTTAAAATCTCATTTATATATTAATAAAGGTTAGAAAATGGCAATTCAGGAAAATCAAGTTGTATCAATTGAGTATGAAGTAAAAGATGGTGAAACTATTGTCGATAGTAATATCGGTGGAGTTCCTTTAGTATTTATGCAAGGTAGAGGACAAATTATACCGGGATTAGAAAAAGGTATTGCGAACATGTCGGTAGGCGAAAGGGCAGACGTATTAGTAAAATCTGAGGATGCATACGGAGAATATAATGATGAGGCTATGCAAGAAATTCCTGTTGAACAATTTGCAGGAATTGAATTATCAAAAGGCATGAACTTGTACGGGCAGGGCGAAGATGGCTCAACAGTTCAAGTAATAGTCAAAGAGATTAGGGATGATACTGTAGTAGTAGATTTTAATCATCCACTAGCAGGCAAAGATTTGATGTTTAACGTTAAAATTAATAGTATTAGAGATGCTTCAGCTGATGAGATTGCTAGTGGAATTGCGGTAGAAAATTTAAGTGATGAATCCGGTTGTTGCTCAACAACAGGCAATAACAGCGGTTGTGGCTGCCACTAATTTTGTAACAGTATCAAATGCCTCAAAAGAGGCATTTAAAACAGCTAGCTTAGTGAAAACATTATCTGTTAATGTATTAATTTATGGTGCGCGCGGTACCGGTAAAAAAACATTAGCTAGATATATATTGCCACAAGCTGAGATTGTTGATGCGTCATCATTTGATGAGCTGATGACAGCTATTTCAACTGCAAACGAAATTATTATTTCAAATATTGAGAATTTAAGAAATTTAAATTTTTTGATTGATTGTGCCAAAAAGAGCAGTATTAAAATTGTTGCTACATGTAAAAGAGAAAAATATCAGGAATTGTTAGATCAACTATTTTCATTAAAAATTCTTCTCCCTTCATTGTCTGACAGGCTTGAAGATATAGAAATTTTAATAAATAGGTTTGTTGATGAGGCAAACAGGGTATTTAACAATAATTTTATCTTAGATCGTAAGAGTTTTAGACCTGATTTATCTGAAAATGCCATATCACTAAAAAAACAGATTTATACGCATATTTTGTTAAATAATATTGATGAAAAATCATTGATATCGTGTATTGAAACTTTTTTAGCGGATAAACTTGGAACAAATAATGATTATAGAAATAATTTACATATTTACGAAGTTCCATTGATTAGAGCAGGTTTGTTAAAGTTTAAATCGCAATTGAAATTAGCAGACAGATTGGGATTAAATAGAAATACATTGCGAAAAAAGATATCTGAAAATCGTAAGTATGGACTTTAAAGGATAATATGTGAAAAAGAATATTGCTATGTTATTTCCCGGACAGGGAAGCCAGAGTATTGGTATGGGTTTATCTTTTTATGAACATTATGAACTTGCACGAGAGATGTTTTGGCAAGCTCAAAAAAGGTTAAATATTGATTTTAAGAAATTGTTTGAAGGCGATACTAGGTTATCACAAACCGCATATACTCAACCTGCTATATTGTTAGTAAGCATAGTTGCTTACAAGTTGTTTGAAAAAGAGATGATAATTAGTCCTACTTATTTTCTTGGACACTCCCTTGGTGAATTTTCTGCTTTATGTGCCTCAGGTGCCATTGACTATCTTGACGCTTTAGAACTAGTCCATGAGCGAGGCAAGCTAATGCAGGAGGCATGTAGTAAAATTGATGCAGGCATGATGGCGGTAATTGGACTTGATGACGAGCATGTAATGAGCGTATGCTCAATCTTGCAAGATAGCGGCAAACAGATATGGGTGGCAAATTTTAATCAAAATGGTCAGGTCGTAGTTGCCGGTTTAAAGCAGGATCTTCAAGAAGCAGTAGATTTTTTTAAAAAAAATGGAGCTAAAAAAGCCATACTTCTTGATATGTCTGTTGCAAGCCATTGTGATTTACTTAAATCGGCACAAGAACCATTGCAAGATATGATGAAGCATATGCTAAAAAATAAATTTTATGCCCCAGTTGTATCAAATGTCACCGCAACGGCGTATAACACGAGTGATGATGCTATAAGATTATTAACAAAACAGCTAATTGAGCCTGTGAAGTATAAGCAGTCCATAGAAAAAATTGCAAACGATGTCGATATGTTTATTGAGTTTGGAAACGGCAGTGTGTTAAAGGGATTAAATCGCAGAATTGCTAAAAATATTCCTACATTAAACATTTTTGATGCAGATTCATTAAAAAATACGGTAGCCATGCTAAAAGAATAAAATATGAAAATACGGTTGGTTCAAAATGCACCAAAACTAAGCAGAGACAACTTAGGTGATATATTAGATTGTATTGCACAATGCCAAGATGACATAATTGTTTTTCCAGAGTTGGCTCTAAATGGTTATCTGCTTCAGGATAAATTATCAGAAGATTCATTTTTAATTGATGAGTTAAAACCGCTATGTAATGCAAGTAAAACAATTGATATTATTATTGGTGCTGCCATTAATATCGGAAGCAAATATTTTAATTGCGCTTTATATTTTAGTGGCTCAGAATTGTTGCATATACATAAAAAAGTGCATCTTCCCAATTATGGTATGTTTGAAGAAGCTAGATATTTTATGTGTGGTGACGGCTTTGAAACATTTAAAACAAATTACGCAAATATTGCCATGTTGGTTTGTGAAGACTTATGGCATCAAGACACGGTATCGCAACTTTTTTTACAAAAACCGGTATTGATTTTTGTATTAGCTGCTTCTCCGGCGAGAGGGTTTCAAGATAAGATGTTACAAATACAAGAGCAATGGTATGCACTACTAAGATCACTTGCCTTGCACTGTGATAGTAAGGTTATTTTTGTAAACCGTGTAGGTTTTGAAGATGGTTTAGGATTTTGGGGTGGCAGTTGTGTTATAGATAATGACGCAAGCATGTTATGTGAATTACCAATATTTGATAAAATTCAAAAGACAGTGGAGATTAAAATATGAAGATAGCTATAATGGGGGCGATGCCTGAAGAGATAGCACCGATTTTACAACAATTAAAAGATTATACAACAACTAGCTATGCTGATAATAGTTATTATGAGGCAAGCTATCATGGTGTCGATCTGGTAGTTGCGTATTCTAAGATTGGAAAGGTATTTTCAGCATTAACAGCAGCTACTATGATAGAGCATTTTGGTGCAACAAAATTGTTATTTAGCGGCGTAGCCGGCGCGATTAACAGCAGCTTGAAAATAGGTGACTTGATAGTTGCTACTAAATTAGCTCAACATGACTTGGATATTACAACTTTTGGCCATCCGTATGGGTATGTACCAGAAGGGTCAGTATATATTGAAGCAGACCAAGCTTTAGTTGAGCTCTCTAAAAGGGTAGCTGCTGGTATCGGCGTAAATATTAAAGAGGGAACTATTGCTACTGGGGATCAATTTATAGCAAATGAGACGAAGAAAAAGTGGATACAAGATGTTTTTGCCGCAGATGCTTTGGAAATGGAAGGTGGTAGTGTGGCTGTTGTCTGTAAAGCATTAAATATCCCATTTTTTATTCTTCGTTCTATTAGTGATGCTGCAGATATGGACGCAGGTTTTAATTTCGATGAATTTTTACAAAGCAGCGCACATGTTAGTGCTGAATTTATTATGAAAATGGTTGATAAGCTTGGCAATTAAATTATCTAAAAAAATTATGAGTAAACTCGGTAAAACAAATGCGGAGTTTGGTTTAATACAGGAGGGCGATAAAATATTGGTGGGTCTTAGTGGCGGTAAAGATTCTTTAGTACTTGTTCACGCTCTAAAAGAGCAGCAACGTCGTGCACCATTTCACTTTGAGTTTATAGCAGTAACTGTTGCTTACGGCATGAATGAAGATTTAGATGAGTTAAAGCTACATTGCAGACAACATGGTATTGTTCATGAAGTTTTCGAGACTAATATTTATTCTTTAGCTGAAGAGAAAATAAGACGAAATTCATCTTTTTGCAGTTTTTTTTCAAGAATGCGCCGCGGTTCGTTATATAGTGCTGCTAAACAGCACGGATGCAACAAAGTAGCTTTAGGCCATCATTTAGATGATGCGGTTGAGAGCTTTTTTATGAATTTTATGTATAATGGCCAACTAAGAACCTTATCTCCAAAATATACCGCTGATAACGGTTTGGATATAATACGACCACTAATACAGTTAAGAGAAAGACAGCTTTTAGCAGCTGCGATTGATAATAATTTGCCTTTGATAGGTGATGAGGCATGCCCATCGATGCGTTTTGATATTAAAATGCCGCATGCCAGAGATGAAACAAAAAAAATGCTTAAAGATATAGAAGAGAAACATCCCGCATTATTTGTTTCACTGAATTCAGCTTTTAAAAATATTGCTATTGATAGTTTTTTTAAATTTAACACAAGGAACAAGATATGAGTATTAATGTACGCCCAGATGCCCAGATGCTAGAAGATGGAAAAATGGTTATAGTCGATATAAGAACTAAAGACGAGTGGTTGCAGACAGGAGTTGTGAAAAATGCAAAATGTATTACATTTTTTGATGAGCGAGGCTCATACAATGTTGAGGAATTTTTAAAACAGATAGACGCACTAGGGGGTAAAGAACAAGAAATAGGGCTTATTTGCAGAACGGGTTCTAGAACATCACAAGTAGCAAATTTTATGAAGAGTGAAGGCTACAATGTTAAGAATTTAGTAGGTGGGGTTATAGGATTGATGCAGCAAGGGTATCAGTTAGTGCCATATAAAGAATAGATCAAAAATATATTTAATTTAATAGGGATAATTTATGGGTAGAGCTTTTGAATACAGAAAAGCAGCTAAATTAAAACGATGGGGAAATATGTCAAAAGTATTTCCTAAGTTAGCTAAAATAATCACAATGGCGGCAAAAGATGGTGGATGTGATCCCGATATGAATCCTAAATTGCGAACGGCTATTTTAAATGCAAAAGCAGAAAATATGCCAAAAGACAATATTGAAGCAGCTATTAAAAGAGCAACTGCTAAAGACACTGCTTCTATGACCGAAGTCTTTTTCGAAGCAAAGGCTTTGCATGGAGTTTTGTTATTTATAGAATGTGCAACTGATAACAACACAAGAACGGTAGCAAATATAAAATCAATATTAAATAAAAATAACGGTGAATTGCTTACAAATGGTTCATTAGAATTTATGTTTTCTCGTAAAGCCATTTTTGAATTTCACAAGACAGATGATATGGATATAGAAGAGCTAGAGTTAGAGTTGATAGATTCTGGGCTAGAGGAGATTGAGGAAGAGGACGACATTGTCTTAGTATCAGCTGATTATAAAGATTTTGGAAATCTTCAACATGCTTTTGATAATTTATCCATAGATATAAAAAAAGCGGAGCTGCAATATATTGCAAATACTACGATAACTTTGAGTGGTGAAGAATTAGAAGATGTACATAAAATCATTGACAGACTTGATGATGATGAGGATGTGCA
>JALVUF010000040.1 GCA_027023805.1 Helicobacteraceae bacterium | reverse complement strand
AGACAAAAAGGCTTTATGCTCGGTAACAGCTCGTACATAACCTCTCTTGATGCAGGTGTGGCAGCAAATAAGACAGGTGTTAAGATTTTTGACAACAATGGCACCGCAGCCGATACATTGCTCACATATCCTATCATCACAAAAAATACAAGCGGCGGCTGGATGAAAACAGCTAACAATCAATATACATACTATGTTGACTCCACACCTGTAATATTTACTTATAACTCTAATGACGGTACCTTTACATGTCCTACAAACAATACTCCAGCAGGAAAAGACTGCGCAAAACTTTCACAATAGCTATGATATAATTCTTTTATGAATTATTATCTCATCTCACTTCTTGGCTCTGCCCTGCATCCTTTAACATATCAAAGCACTTACGATATAAACGATGCAACGGTTGTTGAGGTTTTACTGCAAAATAAAAAAAGATTAGGTGTTATTTTAAAAAAAGTAAGCAGACCCTCTTTTAAAACTCTTGATATCTTACATGTAAGCGAGCTGTTTTATACAAAAGAACAGCTAAGATTTGCAAAATTTATCTCACAGTATTATATGTGCGAATTTGGTATTGCTCTGTCTTTATTTATCTCTTATGATAAAACCTTTACATGTAAAGAGGTTAACTGCGAGTTCACAGACACAATCAAGCTCTCAGATAAACAGACTCAGGCGATGGAGTTTTTACAAAACAGGCAAACCGCGCTTTTGTTTGGAGATACGGGAAGCGGTAAGACCGAGATATATATGAAGCTTATCGCAAAAACCCTGCAACGTGGCAGGCGTGCTATCTTTTTGATGCCGGAGATTTCACTAACACCACAGATGCAGACAAGGTTAAGTGAGCATTTTGGCTTGCGCGTTGTTATGTGGCACTCCAAGGTAACAAAAGCAAAAAAGCAAAAAATTTTAAAACAGATACATAGCGGCGAGGTAGATATAGTAGCAGGGGCAAGGTCTGCACTTTTTACTCCGCTTAAAAACGTGGGATTAATCATTGTAGATGAAGAGCATGACGACAGCTACAAATCATCAAGCAGTCCCAGATATAATGCCAGAGATTTAGCAGTTTATGCCGGCAGAGTGTACGGGGCAAATGTAGTGCTTGGAAGTGCTACGCCATCACTGGCAAGTTATAAAAATTTTGAGTTTTTTAGACTGCGTGAGAGTTATTTTACCTCAAAAAAAGAGTACATTTATGAGCCTTCGCTTGAGAGTATAACCGCGCCTATAATCTCATTAGTTAGTGAGATTGAGCAAAAAAATGAGCAAAGCATCATGTTTATCCCAACAAGAGCAAATTTTAAATATCTTGTCTGCTCAAACTGTGGATATGCTTATGAGTGTCCGTATTGCAGTGTGGGCATGAGTGTGCATAATAAAGATAGAGCTCTAAAGTGTCATTATTGTAATTTTACAACCGCAATTCCACAAGTTTGTCCAAAGTGCAAAGAACATTCTCTAAGAAGCTCAAGACTTGGAACGGCTGAGGCCGTTAGTGAGTTTAACAAACTTTTACCATCCTTACATGTACAGCAATTTGACCGTGATACGGTTACAACGCAAAAAAAGCTGGTAGATATCCTAAAACGCTTTAACGACAAAGAGATAGATCTGCTTATCGGTACGCAGATGCTAAGTAAAGGTCATGATTATCATGACATAACTCTAGCTGTCGTGTTAGGGCTTGATAATCTTTTAAATATGAGCGATTACAGAGCAAGAGAAAAAGCACTTTCATCTTTAGTGCAAATAGCAGGGCGAAGCGGCAGAAAAAAGCAGGCGCGTGTTTTGGTGCAGACTTTTAATAGCGATTTTTTTAAAGTATATATTGATGATTACGAGAGATTTTTACAAGATGAGTTAAAAGCCAGAGGAGGGGTTTATCCACCTTTTAAAAAACTGTGCCGCATAACATTTGCGCATAAAAACCCTCTAAAAGCCAAAGAAGCTATGGGGCAGATGGTGCAAGAACTTGGCAGATTTAAAGATGTTGAGATTATTGGAGCGGGAGAGTGCGCTATATTCATGATAGGCGGTAAATATCGGTTCAATATCTTGCTAAGGGGCGATAAAAGCACAGATATCATCAAGGCAGTTACGGCATGTAGGCATAGCATGGCGCAAATAGATATGGATCCCATTGATTTTTCTTGATGGGTTTGGTATTAGTAAAGCATTTTTTTAGACCAATATAGATATGATTTGTTTATGATAAAAAGATTTGAAACCAAAAAAATATATGTAGGCGATGTTGCAGTAGGCGGTGATGCGCCAATTAGCGTACAGTCTATGACCTATTCAGACACCAAAGATGTTAAAAGCACCATAGAGCAGATAAACAGACTTCATTTTGCGGGATGTGATATTGTGCGTGTCGCCGTACCTGATATGGAAGATGCTTTGGCGTTAAAAGAGATAAAACAAGGGATATCTCTGCCACTTGTTGCCGATATTCATTTTAATCATAAGCTGGCATTGATCGCTTCTGAAGTGGTTGATTGCATACGGATAAATCCGGGTAATATCGGCTCAAAATGGAAAGTAAAAGAGGTTGTGAAAGCCTGCCAAGAGAGAAATTTGCCTATTCGCATAGGTGTTAATGCAGGTAGTTTGGAAAAAGAGTTTGATGATAAATATGGACCCACCGCAAAAGCAATGGTTGCTTCTGCTGAGTATAATATCAAATTCTTAGAAGATTTGGGCTTTGATGATATTAAAATCTCTTTAAAAGCCAGCGATGTGCAAAGAACGGTTGAGGCATACAGAATGCTTCGCCCAACAAACTGCTACCCGTTTCATTTGGGCGTAACGGAAGCGGGAACCGTTTTTCATGCAACGGTAAAGAGTGCTATCGGACTCGGCACACTTTTAATGGAGGGTATAGGTGATACCTTGCGTGTTTCTATAACCGGAGAGCTTGAAGATGAGATAAAAGTCGGTCGCGCTATTTTAAAAGACAGCGGAGTTGCCGCTGAGGGGTTAAATATCATTTCATGCCCTACATGTGGACGCATAGAAGCTGATTTAGTCAGCGCAGTCGCAGAGATTGAGCGAAGAACGGCACATATAAAAACTCCTCTTAATGTCTCAGTGATGGGGTGTGTGGTAAATGCCATTGGCGAGGCAAAACATGCGGATGTTGCTATTGCGTACGGTAAAGGCAAAGGGCTGGTGATGGTTAAAGGAGAGGTTGTAGCAAATCTCGATGAAGAAGAGCTTGTTGAGTGTTTTGTGCAAGAAGTTGAAAAGATGGCGGCAGATGGAAAATAATCTTTATAACTTATCTTTTGAGAAATCGATACTAAGTTCTATTATTTTTGATCCCGAGCAGTTTGATGAACTTGAATCTGTTTTAAAGTATGATGATTTTTACCTGCCTTCTCATCAAGAGATATTTAAAGCTATGTTGTCTTTAACAAGAAAAGATGACCCTATTGATGAGGAGTTTTTAAAGCAGGAACTCTTAAAAGCAAAAAAATTTGACGAACAGGTAATGCTTGATATTTTAACGGCAAATCCAATTGCCAATATCAAAGCGTATGTTGATGAGGTGAAAGAAAAGTCTTTAAAAAGGCGGCTTTTAACTTTAACGACAGAGATAAAACGTGTCACACTAGAAGAGCAATTGCCAGGCGATGAGATAGCAAATTTAGTTGAGAAAAAGCTCTACGATATAACCCAAGATTCCCAAACAAGCGATTTTAAGGACTCCCCGACCATCACTTACGATACGATGGAGTATATTAAGCAGATGAAAGCGCGTGGCAATTCAACGCTTGTCGGTGTTGATACGGGCTTTAATGAGTTAAATAAAATGACTACAGGCTTTGGAAAAGGAGATCTGGTCATTATTGCAGCCCGCCCTGCTATGGGAAAAACAAGCTTTGTCTTAAATACCGTCAATAAGCTTATAAACCAGGGCAAAGGAGTTGCATTTTTTTCACTTGAGATGCCCGCAGAACAGTTGATGCTAAGACTTCTTAGTATTCAAACCTCCATATACCTGCAAAAGCTCCGTGTCGGAGATTTAAATGATGATGAATGGAGCAGGCTTGCAAATGCGGTTGAGCGTATGAATGGCGCAAAACTGTTTGTAGATGATCACGGCTCTTTAAATATTAATCAACTCCGCTCAAAACTTAGAAAATTAAAAACGAAACACCCTGAGATAGAGATAGCAGTTATCGATTATCTTCAGATTATGAGCGGTACAAGCGGTAAGGATCGCCATATAGAAGTCAGTGAGATTTCACGCGGTCTGAAAATGCTCGCTCGTGAGCTTGAGATCCCAATAGTGGCTTTATCGCAGTTAAACAGAGGCTTGGAGTCAAGAAACGATAAGCGTCCTATGCTAAGTGACATACGTGAGTCCGGTTCGATTGAGCAGGATGCAGATATTATCTTGTTTGTTTACCGTGATGATGTTTATCTTTATAAAGAGGAAAAAGAGCGCGAAAAAGCTGCTAAGAGCGAGGGTAAAGAGTTCACTTCAACATATATAGAAAAAGATGAAGAGGAAGCTGAGATTATAATCGGTAAACAGCGAAACGGTCCCACGGGTCATGTAAAGCTAACTTTTCAAAAGAAACTTACCCGCTTTGTTGACCATGTAGTAGGTACTAAAATCACGTATGAAAATGTTGATATAAAATCAGCCGATATGGGCATAGATACCATCTCAATGCCTCCTATTTAAAGTATGATTGAGCGCGTAGAGCTATTTCGCGGACGTGAGATTTTTATCTTTTTGGCGGTTTTATGCGCCATTTTTATAGTATCTATCTCTATTTACTATTATCGATATATTCAATTCTCATCCATTAAGCCAAATATCCTTACATGTAAAGTGCAAAATCAATATAAAAAAAGTAAACATTTGCATGAGTATTATATTTTAAAGTTAAAAAGTAAAAACGGGATTGTTTTTTATACTTCCAAAGGCGTGTATATCGGTAAAATTATAGGTGATAATATTACTGTTAAAGTAATTTTAAACCATTTGACATTTATTGAGTATCTCAGTGGTTTTTATGCAAAAACGAAAATTATAAACATTAAAGCTAACAATAGTTTTAAAGAAAAATTAAACTATCTCATAGCTGCGCAGCATCAAAATCAAAACATTGCAACGATATATGAGGCCATGTTTACCGCACATGCGCAAAGCAAGGTTTTAAGACGTAGGTTCTCAGCTCTTGGTATTAGTCATTTGCTTGCAATCAGCGGTTTTCACCTGGGTGTTTTGAGCGCTGTTTTGTTTTTTATTATCGGATTGTTGTATAAACCTTTGCATAACAGATTTTTTTCATACAGGCATGTAAACCGTGATATCTTTATTATGGTAGCTGCTTGTTTGTTTTGGTATGTTTGGTTTTTAGGGTTTACACCGTCGTTGATTCGTTCATTTTTTATGCTTGTTATCGGATATATTTTATATGACAGAGGCATTAAAGTGGTATCTATGCAAACTTTGTTCGTGACAGTTGCGTTGTTGGTGGCTTTTTATCCTGTACTGCTTTTGAGTCTTGGTTTTTGGCTCTCAGTTGCGGGTGTATTTTATATATTTTTGTTTTTACAATATTTTAAATTTTTAAAGAAAATATACATATTTCTTCTTTTACCACTATTTGTATATCTTATGATGTTGCCGTATTCTATCTATTTTTTTCATATTTTTTCAATTTATAATCCACTCTCTGTTGTATGGACAGAGCTTTTTACGATATTTTATCCGGTTAGTATCGTAGCACACCTGTTTGGTTTTGGAGGCATATTTGATAATCTGCTTTTAAAGTTGTTGGCACTTGGAGGTCATTTTCAAACTATAAGCATAAGTGGCTATAGTTTTTATTTACATATAGCGCTGTCACTTTTAGCTGCTAGATTTAGGATCTTTTTTTATTGTTTGAATCTGTTTGCTCTTCTTTTTTTTATATATTGTATCAAGTATGTGACATAGTTTCATGCCATATATAAATATAATCCATGAGATATATATCCATAAAAATAAAAATATTATAATAGAAAACGAACCGTACATCGTGGTGTATGTTTTGTTGTGTAAAACGTAATACACAAAGAGAGATTTTGCACTGACAAAAACCAATGATACGATAAACGACGCAACTAAAGAGGCTTTAGGCATTATTTTTGTATTGGCAGAGATCTGATATATTAAAAAAAACAGTGCCCATATAATCAAATATGAGAAAAATTTTAACAGATTTATCCATGCGAGCAGTTGACTCTCTCCTAAAAAAGCAGCCAGTTTACTTGACACAAAAAAAGATAATCCCAAGGCAATCGGCGTTAAAGTGACTAATGTCCAGTAAACCGTGATATATTCCCATATCGTTCTTTTTGGTGCATTAAATATCTTATTTACAATATATTCAAAGTTTTGAAAAAACAAAAGTGACGCGACTAAAACGCTCACAAAACTGATAACACCCATCTGAACGGAATTTTTTAAAAATCCGTCTATATATTTCATGATAGCCTCAGAGTTACCGGGCATAATATTTGAAAAAATAAACAATCTTATATCATGGTATTGCGCACTAAAGCTTGGCAGCGATGTTATAAGACTTAAAACTATCAATAAAAGTGGGATAATGGCAAAAATTGTATAAAAACTAAGTGATGCCGCAAAAAGTGTCAACTC
>JALVUF010000039.1 GCA_027023805.1 Helicobacteraceae bacterium | reverse complement strand
TTTTCATTTTGGAACATTAAAGATGAAACATCATATCTTCCAATTAAGATGATAAAAAAACATGGAATCAAGATAGGATTTTCAGGATGCGCTAAAGGCTGTGGAAGACACAGACATGCGGATATTGGGCTACTTGGGCTTAAAACAAATAATTTTGGAGATGCCCAAGGGGGCGTTCGTGTATTTATAGGCGCACAGCATTCTAGCGGAAAGATAGTCGCAAAAGAATTATTTGCAATGGTTGTATTTGAGCATTTAAATTCTGTAATCACATTGATAATTTTATTGTTTGAAAAAAGTGGATTTGACGATTTTGAGCAATACAGTAAAAAAATCATAAATAGATACTCAAGTGATTTTCTGGCACTTTGGTATCTATCAAATCTTTATACTAAAAAGACTCTGCCTATACCATTACCAGATCAAGAAGACAATATAGATTTTGAATATGAAAAAAAGATATTAGATAATAAATTCTGCGATATTAGCCATTACAGTCTTATAGATAATAGTCTATGGCCTGCAATAAGTGCTATGAGCAAAGAGCTGTGGAGTGTTAATAAAAAAACCGACCTTATCTCCAAACTCTCGTCCTCCGTCACAAAGATAAGGTAAGTTAATTATTTATATCTGTATGTAATTCTGCCCTTATCAAGCGAATAAGGTGTTAGCTCCAATTTAACTTTGTCACCGGGGAGTATCTTAATATAATGCATACGCATTTTACCCGCTATATGACATAAAATAATATGTCCATTATCAAGCTCTACTCTAAATGTGGCGTTTGGTAAAGCTTCAACTATCTTGCCATCAACTTCGATAACATCTGATTTTGCCATCTTTAATCCTTACTTCTCTAATGGTAGAGATAAAATTTCAGCCTTACCGCCGATAATAGCGACAGTATGCTCATAATGTGAACCGCGTAATTTATCGGCACTTACAACGTCCCATCCATTTTTTAAAATAACAGGTTTTGCTTCTTTTTGACATATCATAGGTTCAAGACAAAATACCATTCCGTTTTTGATTTTTGGACCTGCTTTTGGATTATTGCCCTCTAAATAATTTGGAATTTCCGGTTCCTCATGAGGTTTCTTTCCTATGCCATGCCCGCAAAAATTTCTAAGAGGTACATAACCGCGAGATAAAATAAACTGCTCTAAAAGATAAGAGAGTTCCTTAAATCGCATGCCCTCTTTTATGTTTTCAATAGCATAAAACAACGAATCTTTCGCGCAAGCTATAAGCTCTTTATCTTCTTTGCTTACCTCACCTATGCCAACAGTAACAGCAGCATCTCCGAAATATCCATCAATCTCCGTACCGGTATCAAAACCTATAACATCTCCATCTTGCAATTCATAATCTGATGGAATCCCATGAATAATTACTTCATTTAAAGATGTACACACGGCACTAGGAAAGCCATACAATCCTTTAAAAGAAGGTTTTGCGCCATGACTTCTAATGAAATCCTCAGCCATAGCATCAAGCTCGTTTAATCTCATGCCTGCTTTTGCATTCTCTTTTAAAAGCTCTAATGTGCTTCCGACAATGCCGCCTGCAATGCGTAACTTATCTATCTCTTTTGGTTTTCTTAAGGCAATTGCCATCTTATAGACCGACTGCGCTTAATGTTTCATACTTACTCATATATATCTGAGCCTCCACTTTTCTCATGGTATCTAATGCCACTTGTACTACAATTAAAACTGCTGTACCTCCAAAATAAAATGGAACACCTAAAGATTTTATTATCATAAAAGGAATAGTAGCAACAAGACCTAAATAAAGTGCACCCGTAAAAGTTAGATTACTAGCCGTGTTATTTAAAAAATCTTTAGTTGCATTACCTGTGCGAATACCTGGAATAAAACCGCCTTGACGTTTTAGATTATCTGCGATATCTTTTGCATTAAAAGTTATAGATGAATAAAAAAATGCAAAAAATGCTACAAACAAAAACATTAAAAAATTAAAAAAGTATCCGCCGGGATGAATAAAATCTGCTATTTTTTGTATAATCGGATTTGTACTCGTTGCCATAATTGTCATCGGAAACATTAAAATAGCACTTGCAAAAATAACAGGAATAACACCTGAGAGATTAACTTTTATCGGAATATAATTCATAACACGTTTGTTTTGATTTTGCATCATAGTCTTCTTAGCATAGGTAACAGGTACACGTCGTTCGCCCAGTTCAACATAAATGATAATTCCTATAGTTGCAAATATTAAAACAAGTACCGCGATAAGAGTAATAAAACTCATAGCGCCAGTATTAATCATCGTAACGGTATGCCCGATAGCAGCCGGAATAGCTGAAACAATACCTGCAAAAATAATCAAAGAGATACCATTGCCGATACCGCTCTCTGTTATCTGTTCGCCTATCCACATCAAAACCATAGTCCCCGCCAGCATCGACACGGCAGAGAGAAGTATAAAAGTGCTGTGATTAATCAAAATAGCGCTAGCACCGTTAGGTCCGCTCATGTGTTGAAGTCCTATACTAACACCGACTGCCTGAATAAGGGTTATTGCAATCGTCGCATAACGAATGATCTGCATATATTTTGTCATACCGTCACGCTCTTTTTTCATCTGACCTAAAGTCGGAAAAGTCGCAGCTAAAAGCTCCATAATAATTGAAGCTGTAATATATGGCATAATTCCAAGAGATATAACAGATAGGCGTTGAACGGCATTACCGCTAAACATATTCATAAGACCTAGTGCATCAGTAGAATGGTGATGAAAAAATGAAGCTAAAACAGAAGAGTTGACACCAGGTACCGGCACATAAGCCAGTAAGCGATAAATAAATAAAAAACCTATGGTTATGAGTATTTTATTTACAAGATCTTTATTCACGATTATTTACCCGTGGTAAAGATATTTTCATCTTTAATTTTTGTTGATAAATCTTTCGCCGTTGCTCCGACTAGCTTGATTTTAGTTACAGCTTTGCCGATCTTATGTATGTTGCGGATCGATTCAAATGTTATCTCTGAGAGCTCTGCAACATTTTTATGACGTTCTACGTTTATAACATAAGGCTTATCATTGTTAACCGTAAACCCTATTTTTGGTAAACGTCTGGCAAGTGGCTGCTGTCCGCCTTCAAAATTTCTTTTTCGTTTATATCCGGTCCTAGATTTTTGACCTTTTTGACCTCTGCTTGATGTCTTGCCCATTCCTGAGCCCTGTCCACGACCTACACGTTTTTTTGAATGTATAGACCCTGGTGCTGGAGTTAAATTTTCAATACCCATATCACTATCCTTTAATGCTTGATAATGCTTCTATAGTTGCACGCACCAATGTATTTGGATTGTTTGAGCCTATAGATTTAGTTAATATATCTTGAATGCCGGCTAATTCTAAAACAGGACGTGCAGCGCCACCCGCAATTACGCCGGTACCCTCAGAAGCCGGTTTCAATAAAACGCGGCTAGCATTATATTTATGCTCAATATCATGAGCGATTGTAGTACCTTTAATTTTAACAGTAGTTAAATTTTTAAATGCATTATCTACCGCTTTACGTATAGCATCAGGGACTTCTTTTGCTTTTCCGACGCCATACCCTACAGTGCCTTTTTTATTGCCGATAACAATAAGTGCGGTAAAACGAAAACGTCGTCCACCTTTTACAACTTTAGTAACACGACCGATGTTAACAATTTTTTCTTCAAAATCTTCTCTGTTGATTTCCATCATAACCCCTAAAACTTTATTTCATTTTCACGAAGTGCATCACCAAACGCAGCTATTACGCCGTGATATTGATACCCATTACGATCAAATACTATACTAGCAATACCTGCTTTTTTTAATTTGCCGGCAAACAACTCGCCTAAAGCTTTGGCACCGTCTTTATTTGCTTTTAGGGAATTGGTTTTCGAGTGAATAGAGACCAGCGTAGTAGAATTAGTATCATCTATCGCCTGAGCACTCAAATATCTATTTGAACGAAATACTGAGACACGAGGAAGTGCAGAAGTACCGGAAATTTTTGAACGGATACGATGCTTACGCTTAATGCGCTTTGCTAGTTTGTTTTTCATAACTTTAATGTTCATGGCTTCTTCCTTACTTCTTAGCAGTTTTACCGGCTTTACGCACGATATGTTCATCTAAATATTTGACACCTTTGCCTTTATACGGTTCAGGCGGTCTAAAAGAGCGAATTTTTGCTGCTACTTGTCCTACATTTTGCTTATCATAACCTTTAATATGTATGATATTTTTTTCAACAGAAATTTCAATACCCTCTGGTATATTAAAATCGATATCATGTGAAAAACCAAGTTGCAACTTTAAGATTTTACCTTTTACTTCAGCGCGATAACCAACACCGTTAATCTCTAACGATTTAGTATATCCTGTTGTAAGACCCGTAATCATATTAGCAGACAAAGCCCGATAAGTGCCCCAAAAAGCACGATCCTCTTTTAGATTTGATTTTTTATCAAAAACTAATAAATTATCCTCAATTGATACCTTGACATTATTTTTTGTGTCTAATGTCATACTACTTTTTTTGCTGCTAAATGTAATAACACTACCATCAATACTCACTTTGATATCTGAAGGTATTTCTATGGGATTTTTACCGATACGACTCATTTCTACCTCCTACCAAATTGAACAAAGAAGTTCGCCGCCTACACCAAGCTTATGAGCTTGATCGTTTGCTACGATACCCTTTGATGTACTTACGATAATTGTTCCGTAACCATTTTTAAAACGTTTTATATCCTTAGAACCCTTATAAACACGGCGTCCAGGTTTTGATATGCGCTTTAATTCATTAATTACAGATTTATTATTTTCATCATACTTTAAAACAACATTGATTGTCTTTTTAACGCCATCTTCAATAACGTTATAACTCTCAATATAACCTTTATCTACTAAAATTTTTGCTATTTCTTCAACCGACTTGTTATGTACTAAAGTAGTAACATTTAGTTTACGCATAGCAGCATTACGAATACGCGTTAGCGCATCAGCAATTAAATCATTTATCATCTATTTTCCTTGTTGCTTGAGCAATTAGAAGTTTCTACCAACTAGACTTTCTAATGCCTGGGATTAACCCTTCGTTTGCCATTTTTCTAAAACAAATGCGACAGATACCAAAATCACGAAGTACAGAATGCGGACGACCACAAATCTGACATCTAGTATAACCACGAACTTTAAATTTAGGGGTTCTTTTCGCCTTAGCGATCATTGATTTTTTTGCCATTATTCTCTTCCTTTTGCAAAAGGCATGCCTAGTTTTTCAAGCAAAGTAAATGCTTCTTTGTCGTTTGAACTGGTTGTTACTATAGTAATATTCATACCGTGAATCTGCATAATAGAATCATAACTTACTTCAGGAAAAATAAGCTGTTCTTGTAAACCAAAATTATAGTTCCCTCTACCGTCAAAACCGTTTCGCGAAATTCCCCTAAAGTCCTTAACGCGAGGCAGGGCAATAGAGATTAAACGATCCATAAAATAATACATTCTGTCTCCACGCAAAGTTACCTTTACCCCAACTGGCATACCTTCACGAACTTTAAAGCCGGCAACAGATTTTTTTGCAACAACGGTTGTAGCACGTTGTCCCGCTATGGCTGTAATTGTGTCTTCAATGTTTTGAATCAGTTTATTATCTTTCATGGCAAATCCTGCACCAACACTAATAATAACTTTTTCAAGAGCAACTATATTCATAACATTGGTAATGCCGAGCTCTTTTTGTATCTCAGGTTTAAGCTCAAGATATTTATCTTTTAATCGCACCATAAATTATGCCTCCACTTTACGAACGTTAGATGAATCAATCGGCATCTCTTTGTTTAAGAAACCACCCTTTGGATTATCTTCAGTTGGTTTAACAGCTTTTTTAGCTATCTTACAACCTTTTACTATTACTTTATTTTTTTTAGGCATTACCTGTAGAACTTCAGCCTTGGCGCCTTTATCGTCGCCGGCTATAATTTCAACGGTATCGCCTTTTTTAAACTTAAATTTTGCCATTACACAACCTCCGGTGCAAGAGATACTATTTTCATGAAACCAGCATAACGAACTTCACGACTAACTGGTCCAAAAATGCGAGTACCGATAGGTTCTTTTTTTGTATCTAAAATAACTGCGGCATTATCATCGAAACGAATCAGTGAACCGTTTTCTCTTTGTATCTCTTTTCTTGTTCTAACTATTACAGCTTTTACAACCGTACCTTTTTTTACCTTACTTGTAGGAATCGCTTTTTTAACAGAAGCAACAATAATATCGCCGACTGATGCATAACGACGTTTTGACCCACCAAGTACCTTGATACACATTATCTCTTTTGCGCCCGTATTATCTGCAACGTTTAAACGAGTAAAGCTCTGAATCATGCTTCTGCTCCTTTTATAACATTTTGAAATCTAAAATGTTTTGTTTTAGACAACGGACGACACTCCAACGCACTGATCATGTCGCCTATTTTTAACTCATTTTTCTCATCATGCACCATATACTTTTTAAATCGTTTGACAACTTTATGGTATCTAGGATGCATAACCCTACGTTCTACCAAAACAGAAACTGTCTTATCGCCGGATATTTTAATTACATTACCTTTGATTTCACGTTTATGTATCATTTTTAGCCCTTGATCGCGCTAAGCGCAGTATTTATGCGTGCAATATCTTTTTTTGCTACTTTAAGTTCGCTACTGTTTTGTAATTGCATCATTTTTTGTTTTATTTTTAAAGTAAAAAGCTCCGTTTTTCGTGCTTTTAACATTTTTTGCAGCTCAACTGCATCCATGTCTGTTAATTCAGAATATTTCATGGCTCATCTCCGAAGTTATAATTTTTGTTTTAAACGGCAGCTTATGCATAGCAAGAGTTAACGCTTCTCGTGCGATCTCTTCTGGTACTCCACCCATTTCAAATATAATACGACCCGGCTTAATATTCATAACCCACTGATCAACAGCACCCTTACCTTTACCCATACGAGTCTCCAAAGGCTT
This sequence comes from Helicobacteraceae bacterium, assembly GCA_027023805.1. Classification (GTDB taxonomy): domain Bacteria; phylum Campylobacterota; class Campylobacteria; order Campylobacterales; family Sulfurimonadaceae; genus Hydrocurvibacter. Next base: position 23,719 of record JALVUF010000039.1, on the reverse strand, counting down.
AGCTGTTAAAGGCTTATCTGGAAATACTCTAATCCATATCTTGCCGGCACGTTTTATATGACGTGTAGCTGATATACGTGCAGCTTCTATCTGACGAGAATTAATTCTTCCCGCTTCAACTGCCTTAAATCCGATAGTACCAAACGCCAATTTATAGCCACTTCTAGCATAACCTCTGTTACGACCCTTCATCATTTTTCTATATTTAGTTCTCTTAGGCATCAACATGATTATTCAGCCTTTTCGTTGGAATTATTTTCAACAGCCCGCTTACTGCGACGCTGGCGTTTTTTACTATCTTCTTTTATATCTTGAGGCACACCTTTTGTTAAGACTTCGCCTTTAAATATCCAAACTTTAACACCTATATTTCCATAAGTAGTATGTGCTTCAGCAAAACCATAGTCTATTTTGGCACGAAACGTATGCAAAGGAACCCTGCCCTCAAGGTACCACTCTGTACGAGCCATTTCTGCGCCGCCTAAACGACCGGAGACGGATATCTTAATACCCTTAGCCCCGCTTCTTTGCGCACCTTGAATAACTTTTTTCATAGCACGTCTAAAAGCGATTCTACGCTCAAGCTGAGTAGCTACATTTTCTGCCACTAACTGAGCAGATATCTGTGCTTTTTTCTCTTCTTTGATATTTACCGAAACAGGTTTCTTTATCAAATTTTCAATATTTGATTTAAGCTTTTCAATATCAGCACCTCTTTTACCAATAATGATACCAGGACGTGCCGCAACAATTGTTATGCGCAGACGCTTAACGGTACGCTCAACAATAATATTTGATACACCGGCATAATATAACTCTTTTTTTAAGAATGATCTTATCTTATAATCTTCGTATAAATTAGCAGGAGCGGTTTTAAAATTTGGAAACCATCTGCTTTCCCAGTTACGATTAATACCTAAACGTAAACCAATAGGATTAACTTTTTGACCCATAATTATTTCCCCTCCACTTCAACTAATATATGCGCTGTCGGTTTACGAATACCTGAAGCCATACCACGAGCACGTGGACGAAATCGCTTTAATACCGGACCATTATCAACGCGACAAGACTTAATCACACAATCTTGCGCTTCTTCACCGCTGTTTGCAACTGCAGATGCTACTACTTTGGCTATTATTTTTGCTGCTTTATTTGGTGTAAACTCTAAAGCTGCTAATGCAGCCTCAGCATCCATACCCTGAATTTCACGTGCAACAAGACGTGATTTAATAGGCGATACTCTAACAAATTTTAATAATGCTCTAGCCATAATCAACCTACCTTCTTCTGAACTGAGCCTTTATGACCCTTAAATGTTCTAGTTGGAGAAAATTCTCCAAGCTTATAACCGATATGATTTTCTGTAATATACACAGGAATAAACTGTCGTCCGTTGTGAACATTAAAAGTTAAGCCAACCATCTCTGGAATTATTAAACTACGACGTGACCATGTTTTGATAGGCTTGTTACTTTTTGCCTCTTTTGCTGCAATAACTTTCTTCATCAAATGATCATCTACAAATGGACCTTTTTTTACACTTCTAGCCATTTAACTACCTCTTCGGATTAGATTTGCGACGAGTGATAATTAATTTATCACTAGCTTTTTTATGGCGTGTTTTAGCGCCTTTAGTTGGTTTACCCCAAGGAGTAACCGGGTTACGACCTGAGTTTGTCTTACCTTCACCACCTCCATGAGGGTGATCAATCGGGTTCATAGCCGAACCCCTGGTTTGAGGACGAATACCCATATGTCTTGAACGACCGGCTTTAGCAATTACAATATTTGAATATTCTTCGTTGCCCAAAACACCAATAGTTGCCATACATTCTCCAAGAACCAATCGCATTTCAGAAGATGGCAGGCGAAGAGATACATATTTTCCATCTCGTCCCATTATCTGAGCTGATCCTCCCGCTGAGCGAACCATTTGCCCACCCTTACCAGGTTTTAGTTCAATATTGTGAACCAATGTACCTATAGGTATATTTTTTAAGAGCAAAGCATTACCCGCTTTAATATCGAGTCCAGACGCTGCTGAAGCTATACTGTCACCGACTTGCAATCCCTTTGGTTGTAAGATATAACGCTTATCTCCATCAGCATAGTTGACTAAAGCAATACGACAGTTTCTATACGGATCATACTCAATAGTTGCAATAACGCCCGGTACATCAAACTTATTTCGTTTAAAATCTATAATACGGTAAAGCTTTTTAGCTCCCGCTTGCTTGTGGCGTGAAGTTATACGACCATTATTGTTACGACCCGCATGAGCCGGAAGTTTTTTAAGAAGTGAACGAACAGAAGCTTTTGCTGTTATATCGCTACTGTCAACATTTGTATAAAAACGACGACTTGGTGTTATCGGTCTATATGTTTTTATTGCCATTTTATACCGCCAAACTTTCTATTTGCGCACCCTCTGGAAGTTTTACGTAAAACTTTTTAGTATTATTTTGCTTGCCAATAGTGCCACGGAATCTTTTAACTTTTCCGCTTTGATTTAGTGAATTTATTTTTATAGGAATAATCCCAAAATATTCTCTAAACACCTCTTTTAAACCTGTCTTGCTCATACGAGTAGATGTTTGTACTACTACTATATTGTCTTCTTGCATAGCTAAAGTTTTTTCTGTATATATAATAGATTTTATATCTGTAATATCTGCCATTATTCAGCCTCTCTTACAAGATTATCCCAGACTGCTTTTTCAATCACAACACAGCGATAAGCCGCAGCTAAGTATGCATTTAATTCATTCTCTTCAATCACATATGCGGATTGAATATTGCGAAATGCCATAAAAGTATTCTCATCAAGTAAACTTTTTACAAATAAAACATCCCGTTGCTTCAGTGCATTAAAAACAGCCGCTGCATCTTTTGTTTTACCTGAACTAATCTCTATATTCTCTACAAGAAATAGCTTACCCTCTTTTGCTAATGCATCTAGTGCAAATTTCAAAGCAAGTTTTTTCTGTTTTTTATTTACTTTTTGATTATAATTATGGTTATTTTTTGAACCGAACGCCTTGCCACCGCCAACAAATACCGGCGATCTGCGTGAACCGGCACGTGCGCCGCCTTTGCCTTTTTGCGCCCATGGTTTCTTACCACCGCCTCTTACTTCTGCTCTAGTCTTAGTTGAAGCAGTATTTGCACGCAATGCTGCTTGATATGACTTAACATAAAGATATAGATTATGCTGATTTATACCGCTAAAGCTCTGAGGCAATTCAACCTCAGATGCTTTTTCAAATTTTTCATTAAGTACTATTGCACCCATTATTTCTCAACCTTTATACGACCTAAAGACCCGTTAGCACCTGCTACAGAGCCGACAACGGCCAATATACCGTTTTCAGCGTCGTAAGACATAATTTTATTTTTGACTGTAACTTTTTTCTTTCCATACTGACCCGGCATTTTTTTACCAGGCTGAACTCGTCCCGGCCACTCGGCATTACCGATTGAACCTACCAGTCTATGAAACCTTGAACCATGTCCACCCGGACCTCCGGCAAAATTCCATCGTTTCATCACACCTGAAAAGCCACGTCCTTTAGTATTAAAGGACGTTTTTATTACTTTTGCACTTTGTAAAACTGAATAATCTAAATCACCAGGCTCTTTATTTGCCACCTCAAGCGTCATAAATTTATTAAATTCAGCCGATAAAGAATACTTTTTCTGCTTACCTTCAATAGCTTTATTTCTGTTTTTACCGTTTTGATATGCAACAACTGCTTTTCCGTCAGTTACTTCACACACTTTGGTTTCAACTAACTTTAAAAGCGTAACAGGTTGACTAGGTACCGTGATCGTACGACTCATGCCGATTTTTTCAACAATAAACTCCATCATCTCTCCTTACTTATCCATAGAGCGGACTTCTACATCCACTTCAGGCGCAAGATCAAGCTTCATAAGTGAATCAACTGTCTCAGGCGTTGCAGATACAATATCAATCAAGCGAGCATGTGTACGTATTTCAAATTGTTCACGTGAAGATTTATTGACATGAACTGATTTTAAAACAGTATATTTACGAATTTTTGTAGGTAAAGGTATCGGACCACATATCTGTGCCCCCGTACGCTTAACAGCCTCAACTATTGATGCCACTGAACGATCAAGAACGCGATGATCGTAGGCCTTCAATTTTAAACGGATTTTTTCCATGTTTTTCCTTCTAAAGAACTCGTTAGTATCACCCTAACTATGGTTAATGGAGCGAAATTATACCAGAGTACCTTGGCAGATTCAAGTAAAACCTGTAAAAAAAACAAAATAAGCAGTAATTTATTTCCTTTTAATAAGGAAAGCATATAATTGCACTATGTATAATCTCTTAGAACAATATTATAGACTCGATTTAACCTCCAACCACTATGTTGATAGAAAATTAAGTCTTGACTTTAACAGTTGTCAAATTAACGGTATCTCCCTTAGTGGAAAAAGTGAGCTTTTAAAAGCTTATCTTCTTACATGCAAAAAGGGTCGATATCTTTATTTAAATGCACGGGATACTAGAATTGATATAAAAGAACTTAATTTAGTCTTTCAAAAATTTATCACAGAGTATGATATTGATATAATAGCAATTGACAATTATACTAAAGATATTAAACTGCCAAAGGCAAAACAGATTTTAATTACATCCACAGCATATGTTGATATAGACTTTTTGCCCGCTAAAACTTTGTTTCCTTTTGATTTTGAAGAATTTCTAGCATCAGGTAAACGATATGATTCAACGGCAATATCCGCTTTTTTGCAAATAGGCGGCCTGCCTGCAATCGGGCATCTATCAATTGAGAACAGGATAGAGTTTATTCAAAACAGATTTTATAATACACTAGGTGCGTTGAAATTTGAAATACTCACACAAATAAGTAAATATCTAGGACAAAGAATCTCTACATTCAATCTCTATCAAAGATTGAAGCAAACAACAAAAATCTCAAAAGATAAACTATATATCGCACATAAAGAGTTGATTTTTGAGGGTTATATTCATGTGCTGAGCCAATACGATAACAAAAACGCGGTCAAAAAAATCTATCTTTGTGATATAATTTTCAAACATACACTGTCTTTGCAAAAAAACTTTGCTATGCTTTTTGAAAACATCGTTTTTTTGGAACTCTTTAAACATAATATTGAATGCTATTATGCCGAAAGAATTGAATTTTATCTTCCTGATGAAAATAAAATTATTTTATGTATCCCTTTTGCAGATGAGCGAATGGTATTTAAAAAGATAGAAGCGATTGAATCATTTATATTTTCATATCAGATACTAAATATTGAATGTGTAACCATGAGTAAAGAGGGCTTTTTATCTCATCCTATCAGTAAAATAGAGATGATACCTTTTGACAGATGGGCGCTAAAGGAGTAAAAATGCTTTGTGGTATAGATGAAGCGGGACGAGGACCTGTTGCCGGTTGTCTGGCAATAGCGGGAGTTGTTTTACATGACAATATAAGCGGTCTAAAAGATTCAAAGAAACTTACACAAAAACGGCGGAATGTTTTATATAAAGAGATAGTTAAAAACAGTGACTATCATATAGTTAAATTTAGCGCGCAAGATATTGATAAATTTGGTTTATCAAAATGCATATCTATCGGATTGATTGAAATTATGCAAACTATCAAAGCGTCCAGATATCTCTTTGACGGTAACACCGCATTTGGAGTGAAGAATCTACAAACCCTAATAAAAGCAGATACTAAAATAGCTGAAGTCAGCGCTGCATCAATACTTGCAAAAGTGACACATGATAATGATATTGATCTGCTAGATAACAAATATCCGCAATACGGATTTAGGTCACACAAAGGCTATGCTACTGCTTTACATGTAAAGATGATAAAAAAACATGGATATTGCCAACAACACAGAAAAAGTTTTAAAATAAAGTCACTTCTGGTATAATAAAATTATGGAATCAATCAAATACGTACAACAAGCACTAGCACACCTAGATAAAGAGGTAGAGGCTACGTTGCTTGATATAAAACTCTCATTAAAAGAAAAAGACAACATAATGTTGCCTATTTTACGTCAACAAAAGGTCTTAAAGCAAACGCTAAATGACTTAGTCTATCTAAAAGAGCACCCTCCTGCTCCAAATCAACCTTGCGGCATCTCAAAGTATAGAGAAGATAATATAGAAAACGGTTAGTTGACTTTAACTGCCATTATCGCTGCTTTTTTAGATGAGCCGCATTTCATATTGGCAGCTTTAATAATTTGTTGTTGGGTGCTTTTTGCATGCATGATAGCCGTTTTTTTGGAAGCTCCGCATTTCATATTGCCAGCTCTGCTCATCTGCTCTTTTGCCATCTCTTTTTTAAGCTCGGCGATATTTAAAAATACAGCTTTTTTTGCTGCTCCGCATTTCATGCTGTTTAGTTTTTTAATCTCTGAGTTAAGCAGCATATTGCTTGAGGATTTTGACATAGGCTTTGTCATCATACTGCCCGCTGATTTTGACATAGGTTTTGCCATCATACTGCCTCCGCATTTACCGGCACCACATTTCATAACCGGCTTTGCGGTAGCAGAACCGCCACCTTTAGCCATAGCAGATGTTACACCAAGTCCACTAAACAGCACTAAGATAGTTATTAAGGGTGTTATTTTCATTTCATATCCTTTGAATGTAAGATTTTAATGTTAAGTATAGCATAACTAATATTAATATAATAACAATCACATAAAAAAATTTAAAGTAAAAAAGAAGCTATAAAGAAGATATTTTAAAGACTCTCCTCCAGATACCTGCGGCACACGGCAAAACAAAGCGTGCTGCTGCATTCCTGCCCTGACACATTACTCTGAAAAACCGTTGCACAGGTCTAAAGGAGAGCGCTAAAAACAGACATAATATGTTCTTAGCGCTTAATTTAACTGTCCGATGAAATTATATCAAAAAAAAATCCATTTGAAAAGGCATAGCGGTTAAATTGCACAAAACTATAAAAATATTGATTCTCTTTTTAAAAAGATGCGATTAAATATGATAAACTTACACCATGCTATATTTTATAATTGCACATAGTGCTGAAGCGCAACCGGTTATCCAACATTTTAAGATGCAAAGAGTCTATAAGTTTAGCTATACAATGTTTGAAGCTGATAATGTCAGGCTAATTATTTGCAATACCGGCATAGACAATGCCATGATGGCAACTAGCGTTTTGCTGGCTCATTACATACCCACAAGCAACGATTTATTGATAAATATCGGCATCTGTGGCGCACCCGGTGAAATTGGAACTATGTTGCTTGTGCATAAGATAACTCACAATCATCACTCCTGTTTTCCTGACATACTATTTAAGCATGATCTGCAAGAAATTAGTTTAAAGACAGTAGATACGCCATGTGTGAGCAGATCAGATAATGCCGTTGACATGGAAGCTTACGGGATATATAAAGCCGCTTCAAGATTTTTTAAAGCCCATCAAATGGTTTTTCTTAAAATAATTTCAGATAACTTCCAACCGGAATCTATAACTAAAGAAGCTACAAAAAGACTCATATCCTCTAAAATCGCAATTATACAAAATACAATAAATCAAGCCCTGAGTATTTTTAACAAAGATGATATCCTCTCATCGCAAGAGATAGAGTCAATAAAAAATATCGCAAAAAAACTTACAAAGGCGCAAAATGACGCTTTGCTTGACGCTTGCAGATATTATAAACTGCATTATAAAAAACCACTTCCACAAATTGATATCCAGCCGTTTATAGCAAAAACTACCAAACAGCAAAGGAGTGCATATCTAAATGAACTTATCCAAACTCTCACACGCTGAACTGTTTTCACATTTGTATATAGAAGAAGAGGTAAAAGATACACCTCTGGCCAAAGAGACAGCAAAAAAATTCTCAAAATCAAAAATTATACTTATAAAACATTACAAAGATATATTTAACCGTCCCAATCAAGATTTTGGCGTGCAGTGTAAAAGCAAAAATCTTATTTTGGCAAAAAAAGACGCTCCGTTTTTATACAAAGGCTCATTTTACAGTGACGGGTTTGAATTTGAAAATTTCTTCTACACTCCTTTAGTCTTAGGCTGCCTGTACGACTGCCAATACTGCTATTTAAGCGGCATGTACAACTCTGCAAATAGCGTATTGTTTGTAAATACGCAAGATTTTTTCCAAGCACTCTCTCCTTTTCTTAAAAAGCCTACACTAGTGGCGATTTCTTACGATACCGACACTTTGGCGGTTGAATCTCTAGCATCTTTGACAAAGCAATGGATAATATATGCAAAAAACCAACCAAATCTGCATCTTGAAGTGCGTACAAAAAGTGCAAATTTTAATGCCATCAAATCTCTTACAAGCAGCGATAGCATAGTCTTAGCATGGACACTCTCCCCGCAACAAATAATAGATCTGTATGAACATAAAACTCCATCGCTAAAAAGCAGGCTAAACTCTATAAAACAAGCCATAGACAGCAACTGGCAAGTTAGAATATGCATCGACCCCATCATATATAATGAAGATTTTTACAGCCTGTATCCTTCGCTAATTGATGAAATATTTGATACCATTGATGCAGATAAGCTTTTTGAGCTCACTCTTGGTAGTTTTAGAATGAGCTCAACTCATCTTAAAAATATAAAAAAATTAAAGCGAAGTGATTTGGCATTTTATCCATACGATGTGAACAACAACATAGTGTCATACGGCAAGACAAAAGAACAACATATATTAAATATTATGCTGCAAAAAACAATGCAATATTTACCAAAATCAAGGATTAGAACATGGCAATTGCAGTCGTAACCGGCTCAAGCAAAGGTATAGGTAGAGATATAGCGCTGCTACTTCTTAAGCTAGGATACAATGTTGTGGGCATCAGTAAAAGTAAAAGCGATATAAAACACATCAAATTCCATGAACTGCTTTGCGATTTGACAAACAAAGAGCAAATGGCAAAAGCCATATCTTCTCTTAATAAAGAAGATGAAATAACACTGCTTTTTAACATTGCCGGCTTTGGAGTATTTAGACCTCATGAGGAGATAAAACCTGAGATTATATACAGCATGGTTGCGCTAAACCTGAGCGCGCCTATGGTTTTAACACAAGCTCTTTTAAGAAAATTAAAACAAAATCACGGCAAAATTTTCAATATCACATCAATTGAAGCGTTGCGTTCATCAAAATTTTCAGCTCTTTACAGTGCAACAAAAAGCGGACTAAAAGCTTTTGGCAATGCACTTTTTGAAGAGGTAAGAAAAAGCGGTGTCGGAGTCATCAATATTCAACCCGACATAACACAGACCTCTTTTTTTGATAATCTTTCTTTTTGCCCGGCTAAGGCGCATGATACAAAACTTTATGCAAAAGATATTGCAGATATAGTTGAAAATATCCTGCAACTACGAGAAGGTGTGGTTGTGACGGATATCACCGTAAGAGCACAAAAATTTGCAATTATTAAAAAACCGCTTTAACTTTCACCAAGATTTGTCGATTTACATGTAACAAACAAAAAAAAGGAGATTATAATGGCCATCACGTCAAGTACTGGAAGTACCGCCGGCATCATATCTTCACCTGCTAAAGTAAGTTCACTAGGGATTGGTTCTGGAGGAGTTTTATCGGCTAATGTAATATCTAAGTTAGAAGCGGTCGATAGAGCAGCTATGATTAACCCGATTGATGCCAATATAAAAACGAATCAGCAAAAACAAGCAGCTATGAAGCAATTAACAACCTTGCTCTCATCTTTTCAAAGTTCAGCTGATATACTACAAAGCAGTACGATATACCAAACAAGAACAGTCACCGGTACCAATAGCGGGATAAACGTAACCGCAGATCCCGGTGTAAGCGTACAAAATTTCACAATAGCAAACACAAAACTAGCTACGACAAATGTTATGCAATCAGGCTCATTTACCGCACCATCAAACACGGTAGCAAGTGGTTCTGGAAGCTTAAATCTAAATATTGACGGTTCAAATTATAAAGTTGCATATACTGCTTCAACGACCTATTCTCAATTGGCCGACAGTATAAATAATGCCGCAAACTCTAAGCTTACCGCCAGTATCTTACAAACAGGGACAAACGCTTACAGTTTAGTGCTTAACTCAAAGACTACAGGTAAAGCCCAGGAGATAAGCTTAACAGATTTAAGCGGCAACCTCAACTCGACTCTTAAAAATGATGCTTTACTTTCAGCCGGTTTTGCTGCACCTAGCAGTACTGTAGCTACTGGTTCTGGAAACATGACTATACAAGCTGCCGGCACAAGCTTTACCATACCTTATACAAACACTACAACACTTACGTCTCTTGCATCTTCGATCAATCAAGACAGTGCATTAAGCGCAGATGTAAATGCCAGTGTGATTCAAGATTTAAGCGGGAGTTATAAACTGGTGTTAACCGCCAAGAAGCCGGCAGAGGGACAAACTATATCTATCAGCGACCAAACATCAGGCGGGACACTCAGCACCAACCTAACCACATCGGCAACTTCTCAAACAGGTTCACTAACAGACATTCAAACAGCATCTGACGCTTCATTGCTGTATAATGGCATAGCTCTTAGCAGACCGACTAATACCATTACCGATATTATCCCCGGTGTTACAATAGATCTTTTGGCAAATAGCGCAAATGCAAATATCGGAATCAATCAAGATTTCAGTTCTGTCCAAACGGCTGTCGGCACCTTGGTGAAGAGCTATAACGCATTACAAAAACAACTACACTCCATGACAATATCAAATACAGCAGCCGGTACTACCGCACTCTTTAGTGGAAGTCTTCTAATTAACGGCATTCAAAATAAAATTGCATCTACTTTATCTTCCGTAAACAGCAATGGTCAGTCTTTAGTTGACTACGGTGTCACATTCAACAGGGATGGCTCACTTAGTTTTGATACATCTACTTTTAACACCAAAATGCAGCAAAGCCCAAGTGCTATGACTGACTTTTTTAGTGGCAGCACGACTGTCAACCCTTTCGGTGGAACAAACACTACAAAAGGCATCTTTACCAATCTTTATGATTACCTTAAAAATCTACAGTCAACCAACGGAACAGTCACAGCTGTAAATAACGAGATAACAACACAGATAAAATCATATGAAAAACAAAAGACGGCGGACTTAGCACTGCTAAGTAGCAGATATTCGACTATGACTAAAAATTTCACACAATACAGCACGCTTATTGCCACACTAAACGCACAGTTTTCATCACTGAGCTATCAAATAAATGCTGCAATAGCAACTAAAGCCGGTTAACAAATAATAAAAAGGCAAGAACATGAATACGAATCTGGCATATAATACATATACGCAAAATAACATAGGCATAGAATCTCCCTATAAACTTATAGAGATGTTGTATGAGGGTATTTTACGCTTTAACGCCAATATAAAAAGAGCCATACAAGATCAAGATATAGAAAAAAGAACTTACTGGGTAGGCAGATCATCAGCTGTTTTTACCGAACTTTTAAATAGTCTGGATAAAGAGGGTGGACAAATAGCTTATTATCTTGAAGGACTCTATGTTTACCAATTAAAGCTGTTAAGCCTTGCAAATCTAAATAACGATCCAAAAGCAATAGATGAAATAAACATGGTTGTTAAAGGGTTGCTGGAAGCATGGAGAGAAGAAACCAGTGTGGCTAGATGACTTTAAGGTAGCTTTTATTCAAAACGATATCAACAAGCTGGAGTATCTTGCAAACAATATGCCAAAATTTGAAACACTAGATCAAATGAAAGAAGCATTGCAGCTTATAGATAACGCCCGCACCAAGGCAAACAAACTCAAAGAGAAAACTCTGAGTGATATGAATAAAATTAAGCAAACTATCTCATTTGTAAAATCGACACTAGCGCAAAATGAACATAAACTTGATATAATGCAATAATACCAATCTTAATTTTAGGTAACTATATGTTTAATAATAAAAGTGTACTAATTACCGGCGGTACAGGTAGTTTTGCCAAGCAATTAGTAAAAACTCTAATCCAAAACTATCAACCTCATAAAATAATCATCTACTCAAGAGATGAACTAAAACAGTTTGAGATGGCTCAAAAATATAATCATAAATGCATGAGATATTTTATAGGGGATGTAAGGGATCTCCCTCGTCTGCAAAGAGCTATGAGAGAGATTGATTTTGTTGTACATGCAGCCGCACTAAAACATGTTCCAATAGCTGAATACAATCCTATGGAGTGTATAAAAACAAATATCATGGGCGCCCAAAACGTTATAGATGCCGCACTAAACAACAGTGTTAAAAAGGTTATAGCGCTCTCTACGGATAAAGCTGCAAGTCCCATAAACCTTTACGGTGCCTCAAAACTTGCATCTGACAAACTCTTTGTTGCTGCTAATAACATAACGGGTACATTAAATACACGCTTTAGTGTCGTGCGATACGGCAACGTTCTTGGCAGCCGCGGTTCTGTTTTGCCGTTTTTTCAAAAGCTCTTGCAGGAAAATGCGACATCCCTGCCAATTACAGATGAAAATATGACTAGATTTTGGATAACCTTGCAAGAGGGGGTAGATTTTGTTCTAAAAAGTTTTCAAAGAATGCATGGAGGAGAGACTTTTATTCCAAAAATTCCGTCTATGAAAATTGTTGACATGGCAAAGGCCATCGCACCGGATACTCCCCAAAATATTGTAGGCATAAGACCCGGCGAAAAATTACATGAATCTATGTGTACAAAGCATGATGCGCATTTAACCCTTGAATTTAGCGATCATTTTGTTATACGGCCGACCATACAGTTTGCGCAAAGTTCAGATTTTACAAAAAATGCTTTGGGTGAAACCGGTAAGATGGTGAAAAAAGATTTCCAATACAGCTCAGATACAAACGATAAGTGGCTAAGCAAACAAGAACTTCTACAAAAGATAAAATTGACAGAAAATGAAGAGAAATGATTCCATATTCATGCCAAAGCATAAATCAAGATGATATAGATGCGGTAACAACGGTTTTAAAAAGTACGCATTTAACGCAAGGTAAAGAGGTTGAGCTTTTTGAAGAAGATATTTGCACGTACATAAACTGCAAACATGCGGTAGTATTTAACTCCGCCACTTCAGCACTTCTTGGGGCTTATGCGGTTTGTGGCATAGGCGAAGGGGATGAGGTGATAACCTCGCCTATCAGTTTTGTTGCAACCTCAAATATGCTTACAGCCCTTGGGGCAAAGCCTGTATGGTGCGATGTCAAACTAGACGGAAATATAGATGAACGATTTATAAAACGCCTCATTACTCCAAAAACAAAAGCTATCGTGCCTGTGCATTTTGGAGGAAATCCTGTAAATATTCACGCGATAAACAAGATTGCCAAAGAGTATAATTTATTGGTTATTGAAGATGGGGCCCATGCTTTTGGAAGCAGTATTGACGGTAAAAAAATCGGTACTTTTAGCGATATGAGCATCTTTAGCTTCCATGCTATTAAACCGATAACTACGGGAGAGGGAGGCTGTGTGGTAACAGATAATGCAGAATTTGCAAAACGCTTAAAGCTGTTTCGCTCTCACGGCATAGTCAAAAAAAAGCTTTACGGTTTTGATATGGTGATGCTAGGACATAACTTTAGAATGACAGATTTTGCCGCCGCACTTGGACGAAGTCAGCTAAGACGTATAGAATCATTTATAAATAAACGAGAGCACATAGCGCTGTATTACGATGAAAGGTTTAAAGGAAACCGGCTTTTTTCTACAATAACTATTCCTAAGAACGTTCGTTCATCAAGACATCTTTACCCAATTGTACTCATTCCACAGCTACAATGCCCAAAGCAGGAGATTTTTGAGCACCTTGTAAATAGTGGCATAGGAGTTCAGGTGCATTACAAACCAATCTATCAAAACAGCTACTACAAAGAAAAATTTGGCGATACACATTTACATGTAAGTGATGATTTTTATCTATCAGAGCTGTCTATTCCATGTCATCAGAAGATGAGCATAGATGATGCCAAATTTGTGGCCGATACTCTTTTACAAATAGTTCAAAAATTCAGCCACAGAGGATGTGCGTTTTAACTGATTAATGTTATTGATGTTGTACGCTATAATGAGCAAAAGCTCGTATGAAAAACGGCAAAAGCAAAAATCCCAAAAAATAGGGTTCCGCCAAGTAAAATTATTTGAGCAATTTTTGCCGATGTGCTAACACTTATAACTCTGCTTTGTTTTACGCTATGATCAAAATAGATATTTTTAATAAACCATCCATAATATCCGATTGAAAAAGTTGAGTTAAGAAGTGCAATTAATGCCACAATCCAATACCCGGCATCAACGACTGCATAAGTAGCGATAGCTTTACCCATAAATCCGGCAAGCAGCGGAACACCTGCTAACGAAAATATTTGTATCGCAAAGAAAAGCGATACCAGCCTATCTTTTTTAACAAGCCCTTTTACATCATCAAGTGTTATATCGCTTATGCCTCCGCCTATGTTATCAAGCAGCAGATATAGTGCTGTTTGCATAAAAACATAAGCAATTGCCAAATATAAAAGACCAATCTGTGCATACGAGTCTTTTACAGCAATAAAGACCATTAACATATATCCCGCTTGTGCAATTGACGAGTATGCAAGCATTTTGCCGACTCTTTTTTGAAACATTGCCAAAATATTGCCAAGCGTCATTGTTAAAACAGACAACACTATAAGGATAAAAATACTTACATGTAATGTTTGGATAAAAAACGGCTCAAAGAGCTTTAAAACAGCCACAAAAACAACACTTTTTGCAATGCCTGAGAGCAAAGCAGCACTTGAGGGCTTGATATTGGCATAACTATCAGCCGCCCATGAATGCATAGGAACAATTGTTAACTTGTAAAATATACCGGCAAGCATCACCCATAAACCGACTTCCATCAGCGCATTAAAATGTATATTGGACAAAGACAGGTTAAAATTTCCCCCTCCAAATGTAAAAAGAGCCAGACCTAAAACAATCAGCGCAGTAGCCAGGGCACCGGATATAAACATCTTAACCGCACCATCAGCTTGAATAGATGACCTGATATGCCCGACTACCGCAAACGAGATGATACTAACAGCCTCAAAAGAAAATACAAAGGTTAAAAGCGTGGTACCTCTTAAAAGCAAAACAGAAGCCGCGCCTATAAAAAGTGACTGTGTTATATTTATCTCTTTATCTTCACTAAGAGTAAATGCTAAAAGTGCGATAAAAATAACCAGTAAAAATAGATTTGTAGCACTGCTTTGTGCAAATCCATACATTAATACAGGTGTTTTTAAAAATATTAAAAATCCGCTTAACACTATCATAAGCAAAACAAAAGGCTTAAACACAAAAGTTCTATGCAGTGCCAAACTAAAAAGTGTGGCAAAAAACATTAAGACAAAGGCACTCATGCTAAGCCTCCTAAAAGATGATATGTATCAAACGCTCTATCTATACCGCTAAATAAAAATTGCGGAAATATTCCAAACGCAATTACCAAAATAGCAAAGATAGCTAACGCGCCAAATACTACAGGATGGATGGCAAAGTTAGTAAGCGCTACAACTTTTGACTGCTTGCCGTAAATCACCCGCCTAAATGCCCATATGAAATAACCCGCCGAGAGCAAAGAAGCAGCAGCAATGACGGCAAGCCAAACTCCGTGTGCCATAATTGCACTGATTAAAACAGATAACTCGCCTATAAAACCGATTGTTGAGGGCAATCCAAGAGCCGCCAAACCGCCTATTACAAACAAGGTTGCCAAGTATGGCGCTTTTTGCATAATACCTCCCATATCTCCCATTTGCCAACTTCCTGTTTTTTCATGAAAGATACCTGCTATAACAAACAAGATAGATATTATCAAAGCATGCCCTATCATCTCAAAGAGCGCAGAAGACAGACCGCTAAAGCTAAGTGCTGAGATAGCGATGGCAACTAGTCCCATGTGTGAGATAGAACTGTATGCAACCATCTTTTTAATGTGAGTCGTATATAACGCCATAAAAGCAGCATAAAACAAAGTGGCAAGCCCTAAAATGAGTATAATATAGTCATATTTTTGTGCTTGATGGGGCAACATCAAAACAACCAGACGAATCATCCCGTAAGCTCCCATCTTTAAAAGCACTCCGGCTAAAAGTGATGATACCGGCGCCGGGGCTTCAACGTGTGCAATCGGCAACCATGTGTGAAACGGAAAAAGCGGCATTTTTATAGCAAAAGCGATAAATAAAAGCCACCAGATAAGTGCCGGAGTCGTAAGTGCTCCCTCTTTTATCTGTGTCATATCAAACGTTGTGCTTTGTTTGTATAAAAGAAAAAACGCGAGCAACATCAGCATTGAAGCTAAATGGGTATATATAAAAAATTTCATAGCCGCAAAAATACGCTGTTTATCTCCCCAAATACCTATTAAAAAATATATCGGTATCAAAGTGAGTTCCCAAAAGATAAAAAACCATAACAAATTTGTACTCATAAAAAGACCAAAAATCGGTCCTGCAAAAAAGATAAGGAGTGAAAAATACGCGCTTTGATGCTTTACACTCCAACTGGTAAGTGTAACAAATATAAGCAATACCGAAACTAATAGCAGCATAATTACGCTAAATCTATCCACTTGCAGCGTTAAAACAAAATCAAATCTTTTAACATCCAAATAGCTCCCAAGCATCGTGTATCCGCTTGGCAAAAGATTTGTATATGTCAGCCATGCTTCAATAAACAGTGCAACAAAAAGTGCTAGCGCTATATATTTTGCACCGCCTATTCTACGTGTAAAAAGATAGATATATCCAGCTAAAAGCATCGGTAAAAATATCGTTAAAAGATAAATCATGCCCTAGCTCCTATCATAACTGTCAAAATAACAAGTCCAACCAAAAATATAACCCCGCCCGTATAATCACCGCTTTTTTTGGTGTTCGTTTTAGATAATCGGTTAAATACAACATGAGAAGCGTCGTTTGTTCCGTCAATCACCGCATCTAATAGGTGTATATCTATATAAGTTACCACCTTTGCCAGAAAATCCACCATAATGTTATGAGTAAACCACGTAATAAAACGCTCCACATAATAACCATTTAGCAAGATGTTGTGTATGCTCTTTATTAAAGGCTGGGCAATAAGCTTCTTAACCAAATCAAGCCTTAGATAATAAAAATAATACATAATACCGGCTAAAGAGATAATAGCGCCGAGTATTACCGGCATCATATGGGTAATATGGGGTTCTATATATTTAGCAGAGATAATATAATCTGCCAAATCTTTTTGAAAAAATCCTAAAACCAAAGTGGCTACCGCCATAATGCCAAGAGGAAGAGATATCCAAAATTTTGATGGGGTCTTAACTGCATTAAAAAGTTCAATATCTCGTGGTTTTCCTGCAAATATCAAAATCCACATTCTCGTGATATAGGCGATACTAAGCAATCCTCCGATAAGAGTCAGTGCTGTTATAATATCGCCATGATTTGTAGCAATAGTTGTTGCAAAAATAGCATCTTTTGAAAAATATCCACTAAATGGAGGTATGCCGCCAAGTGAAAGAGCACCCATCGCCATAAAGATAGCAACTAAAAAAAGCGGTTTTTTAAGCCCGCCAAATCTCCACATATCTTTTGTGTCATTTGTTGACAACATAACAGCTCCCGCACCTAAAAACAAAAGTGCTTTAAAAATCGCATGATTGCTTAAATGCATCATGCCCGCTGCTAGTGAGCCTACACCAAGACCTACAAACGCAAGGGCTAAGTGCGACATTGTAGAATAAGCAAGCACTCTTTTCATTTCACTTTGAACAAGCGCGCTGGTAGCTCCTACAAACACTCCAAGAGCAGCGATACTAGCTACTACAATCAAGGCATCGCCCGCGGCATAAAAACCAAACAATCTAGCTACGATATATATACCGCTGTTTACCATAGTAGCACCGTGAATCAGCGCTGAAACCGTTGTTGGTCCCTCCATGGCTCGAAGCAGCCACGGAAAAAACGGAAACTGCCCCGATTTGCCAAGTGCTGCTATCAAAATAAAAATGGCTACAACAAATGATACATGTGAGCTAATCTTGCCACTTGTTGCCAAATGGTCAATAGTGACCATATTCAGTGTCCCGGCATAATAAAAAAGCAGTCCAAGTGAAGCAAACAAAAATATATCCCCGGCTTTTGTATATAAAAATGCGCTCACACCGGAGTCTGCAGGTGCTTTTTGCTCATGCCAAAATGATATAAGCAGATAACTAGCAAGTCCCATAAGCTCCCATCCAGTAAACAGACCACTTAGCTGCTTTGCACTAACTAAAAGTATCATACCGCCTATAAAAAAGAGCATATAACCGTAATAACGAGGCTGATGCGGATCCTCTGCCATATAATCATGTGAATAATGAATGTCTAAAAACCCAAGCCCTGATACAATAAGCAGCATCACCATTGAAAGATGGTCTATATATAAACCAATAGGAATACTAAAATGTCCAAACTTAAACCAGTTAATATCTACGCTAATAGGATTCGTATAATGAAAAAAGAGATACAAGACAGCTATAAAAAGTGATAAAGTAAGTATCTCAGATATCCAAAAAGCTATTTGCTTGTCTATTTTTCCAAAAGCGTAAGCTAGCAAAGCCGCCGCAAAAGGACTGATAACCAGATAAAGAATCAACTCACTCATCATAACTCTCCCTGTCAAGTTGATCAGGATTTGTAGCTTTTGTAAATTTGTTCGCACCTACAAAAATCAAAACACCCGTTGCCGCTTCAAGTGTGGCTAAAACTATAATAAGATATGCAAGCGGTATATTTTGTACCAAACCCAGAAAATGCGCGCTAAGTGCTAACATCAAAATCACTGAATTGATAAGTATCTCAAGCGAAAAAAATATACGTAAAAAATCTTTCCTTGATGAAACTCCGTATAGTCCCAAACTAAAAAGAGCAAAAGCAAACATCATGTCAATCTCAAACATCCCGCCTCCTCTTTGGCTTTAAAACTTTTATCATTTTAACAGTTGCGTACAGCAAGCTTGAACCAATTAAAGCCAAAATAATCGTAAAATCACTGTAGTAACGGCTAAACAGAAGATTTGACGGCTTATGCGTATTTGCCAAATATGCGATATCCTTTACATGTAGATAGAAAAATGTAACAAGAAGTACAAAAACTGCAAATGCCCCAAATGCCGCCCACAGCCTGTTTGGTGATGGTTTTGAATCAGTCCCGATAATAGCCATTCCCAAAAGAATCAATACAGCTACGCCGCCGGTATAAACAAAAATCTGAAAAAGTCCTAAAAGCTGTTCATTTAAATACAGATAATAAACGCCAAGCATCAGCATCATCAAAGCAAACGAAATAATAGCTGAGATGCTGTTTTTAAACTCTAAAGATGCAACAGCAAAAAGAAGCGTGACTGCTAAAAATGCAATATCCATATCAAATCTCCTTTTCTTTACCGCTGTTTGCTTGAGCGATTACAGGGGCTGCTTTTTGTGCAAGCTCTTTATCAACATCAACTTGCTTGCTAATAACCGCCTCACCACTTTTAATCGTAGGCTGCTCATCGATTTTTTTACCGGCTGCTTTGGCTTCTTGGATAGCTTTTTGCTGCTTTTGTTTCTCTTCAAACTCTTTTTTAACACGCTGCGCTTCATCTTTTTCAAGCCGGCTCTTGATATAACTCTCAGGAAAATTTGCATGAACCCAAAAATGCTCCTGGTCGTCATGCCAACCGCCGGTTAGCGCATCATACCTGCCGCCGCTAAGTGCTATAGATTTTGTGGGCTTAGTCGGGCACACATCTTCACACAATCCACAAAAGATACATGTAGCAACATTAACCTCAGGAAAAATATTTTGTTTAGCAAAAGGCATCTGTTTCATCGTAATTGCACCCGTTGGACAGATTTTATCACACAAATCACAACTGATACAAGTCTGCGAATTTACGTGAATCTCTCCTCTGTAGCGCGCAGGATTATGCATAGGGGCATATCTTACATCTACTTTCGCCGGACTATTGGCAGTAAAATAGGCCTTTGACATTCTATATAATTTATGCACAATATCGCCTATTATCATATTCCACTTCCCATAAACAAAGCTTTAGCAATAAAAATCCATGCTAAATTTAACAAGCTAAATACTATGAGATATCTCCAGCAAAAAGCAAGCATCTGCTGCATAGTTATCCTGACAATACCCGCTCTTAGGACAATCATAAAAAACAGGATAAATACCATCTTTAAAAATAAAAAGAGATAGCCGTTAAAAAAGATTCCCTTATATCCACCCATAAACAAGGTGGCACCGCCGGCAAATAGTATTGAAAATTCTGCAAATTTAGTCAGTTGCAGCAAAAAATAGTTTGTACCGCTATACTCGGTATAAACTCCATAAACTATCTCCTGCTCAGCTTCCGGGATATCAAAAGGTGGTTGCTCCAAAAGCCCTAAAAAAGCTATCAAAAATATGATAAATCCCGGAAATAAAATAGCAAAACTAAGCCAACTGCTGTCTTGAACTATGATATGTAGATTCATAGTGCCAAATAAAATCGCCGGCGATAAACAGGCAAGAAAAAATGCCGTTTCCATAGATATCATCTGCACAAGCACACGCACTCCGCCAAAAAGCGCATATTTGTTTGAAGAGCTAAAAGCAGTTAAAAAAAGCAAAATAGGCTCCAATCCTATTAAAATAACAAATATTATAACACCATAAGATGAGCGCACGACTATCTCTGTCGGAGTCCACGGAATGACGGCAGTAGGTAAAAGTGCAATGATTAAAGTTATAAGCGGCATTAATGAAAAGAGATATACATTCGCGCCCTTTGGAGTGATACTTTCCTTTGTCCACAATTTACTCAGATCAAAAATAGTCTGAAAACTCCCCGCTGGTCCGTTAAAATGAGGGCCCACACGCTTATGCATAGGAGCTAAAATCTTTCTAAACACCCAGTATAACCCCACGCTGACAAGCAAAAGATAACCGATTCCCGGAAACAGTAAGATTTCATAAAACAGATGACTCATACGCCCTCCTTCTTATCTGTCTAAATCGCCCTGACAGATATATAAACTGCCAAAAACCAATGGTATATCAGATATCGTTTGACCCGCTAAAAGGTGATTTAACATCATGGTATGGTTAAAGCTAGGCGCCTTGATTTTTAATCTATACGGATTAGTCGCTTTTTCCTGCGTAACTAGATGATACAATACCTCACCCCTTGACCACTCAACACGGCTAATTGCCTCGCCTTTTGGCAATCTTTTTGGAAATTTTACTTTATGATCTTTTGTCGGATTAAATTCACCGCTTGCTATGCCTTCATGGATATGCTTCTTTGCCTGTTTGATAATATCTATGGATTGTTTTAGCTCCTCGTAGAGCATATTTAATCTATCTACCGCGCAGCCATTTTTTTGGGTGATATAATCCATTGTGATTTTATCATATGCCGCATATGGTTCATCTAGTCTAACATCAATTTTAACCCCACTAGCTCTTGCAACTACACCACAAAGTGCATAATCATATACCTCATCGGCACTAATACAACCAACTTTGTCTGTTCTAAAATACATCGTTTTATTTTTAATAAATATTGCTTCTAAACTACTTTTTGTATCATCAAATTTATCAAGCGCTTTTTGTAGCTCATCTAGCATATCTTCTTGTAGTCCCCAACGAAGACCTCCAGGCTCAACTGCTGCTGTTGCAATCCTGGCACCACTATATGACTCGAAAAAGTCCAAAAAGTATTCCCTCATATCTAAACACCACATAGCAACGGTGTGAAGACCCATGGTGTTAAAAAAGCCACCTATGCCCATGAGATGCGATGTCACTCTTGATATTTCACCTAAAAGTACTCTAAGCCATTTTGCAAACTCTGTAATTTCTACCTTTGCTATCTCTTCAGCTGCCTGTGCATAGCCGATTATCGCATTGATATTATCCATAAAACAAAGTCGCTCAACAACAACGATAGCTTCTATAAAATCTTTTTTTGTAACAAGATGCTCCAACGCACGCCATACATAGCCTATATCTGGATCAATACTTATGATATCTTCACCGTTACAATGAACTTTCAAGCTGATTGGCCCACTATTTGGGTGAGCAGGGCCCCAATTTAACATCATATCAGACTCGCCTAACAGCTTATCATTTTGTATTTGTTCGTTTTTTAATTCATCTACGATAAGTTTTATATTTTGTGTTTGATTTGCCTCATGTTTATCCCAGTCAAAGTCCATACGAAACGGCGCTTTGTTATAAAAATCTTGTGTTACTATGATGGGCCTTAAATCTGGATGTCCTCTAAACCTCACCCCATGCATGGAAAAAGCTTCTCTTTCACTCCAGTTGGCTCCTTTAAAGTATGGCGTAAGTGAATCAATTTCACACCTTTGCATCTCTCTTGGGATATCACATTTAAGCCAACAATTTCGTTTTGTGATGTAGTCTTCAAAAAAATAGTTCATTTCAATTTTATTGTCATCTAAAAAATCAGTTGGTGATACAGTTACAAGCGATCTTAACCCGTTGGTTTGTAGTGCTTTTGCTACTTGTACAAGATCTTCACTACTACAAAGCTTGCATCTAACCCATGTAGATTTATATTTATCAATGGATGCTATATCAAATTTTTTTAAAATATCTATTATTTTTTGCATTAAAAATCCATCTCTTTATAAAGTCCACTCTGACTTGCCAGACTTGGCACTCCGTGTTTTATTTTATCTTTAATTTGTTCAAGCCCTTCTATAATGGCTTCAGGTTTAGGAGGACAACCCGCAACAAATGCATCAGCAGGTAAAATTTCAGTAGCATTTTTGATAACTGCTACTGAGTCGTTATAAGGCCCGCCATCATAAGCACATGCGCCTATAGCTAAGACGTATTTTGGCTCAGCCATTTGAGAGTATGTTCGCAAAAGTGCTGGCAAAATCTTCTTTGAAATAAGCCCCGTAATTACAATGATATCTGCTTGACGGGGCGAAGCGGTCGGTAAATATCCATATCTCTCCCAATCATATCTTGGCCCCATTGCGGCTGCCATCTCAAGTGAACAGCATCCACTACAAAAGTGTGCCATCCATAGACTTTCGCCTTTGGCATACTGAAAAAAATCAAGTATTTTTAACATCAAGCTTCCTTATTAAGATGCAACTCTCTCATGGCGATAAAAACAGCCAAAGCCATCACAACGGCAAACAAAGAAGCTGTAATCTTTGCATGAGGACTAACTGCATAAACAAAAAGGGTCAAAAAAAGAGCTGTCATATCCACAACTATAAACATAACGGCATAAATAAAAAAATCAAAATTTGCTTTTTTAGGCATATGGCTACTCACTGGCAGACCGCATTCAAAGTAATCATTTTTTATATTATCGGGCACATAAGGAGCAACTGCCACACCGAAAAAATACAAAGCAAAAACCGATAATACTATGCCTACTGCATAACTGAAAAATATATCCATCTAAATCCTTTTTGCTTTAAAAAATATATTAGAATAAACTATTTATACTGCTCATAATATTGTATCACAGTTCAGATTTACCGGCTGTTATAAAACTATCATAAAGTCAAATGCGATAGCGCAAGCTCTAGGCCAGAGAGAGGAAATTGATTTAA
>JALVUF010000038.1 GCA_027023805.1 Helicobacteraceae bacterium | reverse complement strand
AGTTTTTTCACTATATCGTTATTGACTCTTAGTGCAGAATTAAGTACAACATTTTGCAACTTTGACACGATACAGATATTTAGTTCGCGTTGACCGGGATGCCTTCTTATAAGATTATAGATCTTCTCAAGTTCATCTATACTGGTGTTTATCGGCAAACGCAGCATCAATGGCTCTTGAGGCTTTTGCGATAAGGTTGTTTTTACTTTTTTTGATTCTTTTTTTACTTCGCGCAAAGTAAAGATTTTTAAAACAGAGATACGTGTAAACATCTCCGTGTGCGTTACCTTAACTTTAAAAGCTACAGGCTCATCAAGGTTCATCTCTTGAAGTTCGTCAAGTTTATCAGAAAAAAGCATCATCTCAATATTGCCATGTAAATCAAGTAAAGTCACTATACCAAAAGGATTCCCTTTTTTAGATACTTTTTTTTGTATCTCCTCAACTTTACCTATGAAAATAGCGGTTGAGCCGTCTTTGACATTCTCAATATCTGAGGAGAGTGTATATTTTAAATCCTGCATCTCTTCTCTATAAGCATCTAAAGGATGCCCGGAGACATAAAAACCAAGCGTATCTTTTTCAAATTCTAAAATGTCATGCAGTTCATATTCATCAGAATTAGTAAGCTTTAATGAAATTTTAGTAATCTGTGCATCATCTCCAAACAGACTACCGATAGCATTCTTTTTAGCTGCTGACGCATCTTTGGCCACTTCTAGCAATAATTCTATCTGATCTAAAAGTGCTTTTCTAGAATATCCAAACTCATCAAATCCACCTGCTTTAATTATAGATTCTATAACTCTTTTATTGACCTTTTGTGGATCTATACGGTTTACAAAATCTTCTAAAGATTTAAATATACCGCCTTCTTTGATAGTGTCTAAAATTGAAAGCACAGCTGCTCCTCCAACTCCTTTTATAGCGCCTAATCCAAATAATATGATATCTTTACCATCCTTTGTGATTGCCGAAAACTCTAATTGAGAGTGATTTATATCCGGCGGTGAAAGCGAAATGCCCATTCTTTTGACTTCATCTATGTATTTAACCACTTTGTCGGTATTGTCTTTTTCACTGCTCAGTAGCGCCGCCATAAATTCATTTGGATAATACGTTTTAAGCCATGCGGTCTGAAAGGTTACCATGGCATAAGCTGCGGAGTGTGATTTATTAAAACCGTATCCTGCAAATTTTTCTATCAAATCAAACAGTTTAGAAGCTTTATCATAATCATAACCCTGCTCTTTGGCACCTTCGCTAAACTCTGCATTATATGCCGCCATATCCTTTTTTTTACCCATAGCACGGCGTATAATATCAGAGTAGCCTAGTGAAAAGCCGCCAATTGTCTGCACTATTTGCATAACCTGCTCTTGATACACAATCACACCGTATGTTGATTTTAAAATAGGCTCCATAGCATCAAAAGTATATTCTATTTTTTCTCTGCCATGTTTTCTCTCTATAAAACTATCAAGCATACCCGACTCCATAGGTCCTGGTCTATAAAGAGCAAGAACTGCAATCAAGTCCTCAAAACTATCAGGCATTAATCGTTTATTTAAATCCTGCATGCCAGATGATTCAATTTGAAACATCCCAACGGTATTGCCTTCTCTTATAGAGCTATAAACAGATGTGTCATTTTCATCAATCTCATGCCAAACTATCTCTTTTGCATATCTTGCTTTAATGAGCTTAATAGCATTATCTATGACATCTAAAGTTTTTAAACCCAAAAAGTCAAATTTGATAAGATCCACATCTTCCAAATAATTTAAAGAGTATTGAGTAATAAATGTATCTTCTCCTGTTGGCTTATAAATAGGTGTCTTTTTCCACAGCTCTTCATTGGATATAACAACTCCGGCTGCATGCATACCGGCATTTCTTTTTAGCCCTTCAAGTTTTTTGCTAAACTCCCATACGCGCGCTGCTTGCTCATCAGTCTCAATCAACTCTGCTAGTTTTGGTTCTTTTTGGTATGCTCCGTCTATCTTTTTACCATTTTTTACTTTACCGTTTAAGGTGATTCCAAGTTCATCAGGAATCAGTTTAGCCATTTTATCGGCTTTTGAAAGAGGCATATCAAGAACTCTTGCCACATCTCGTATAACACCTTTTGCAAGAAGTGAACCAAAAGTAATAATTTGCGCTACCTGGTTTCTCCCATATTTTTGTACAACATAATCTATGACTTCCCCACGACGCGCTTGCATAAAATCCATATCAATATCGGGCATGCTTACGCGCTCAGGATTTAAAAAACGCTCAAAAAGAAGATCATATTTTAAAGGGTCTATATCTGTAATCTCCAGCGAATATGCTACTAAACTTCCGGCCGCAGAACCGCGACCTGGACCCACGGCGATACCCTTTTCCTTGGCAACTTTAACAAAATCCCAGACAATAAGCATATAGCCGGGAAATTTCATAGAATTTATAACATCCATTTCAAACTCTAGCCTGCGCCTGTACTCTTCATGACGCTCTTGCGGTATATATCTTAATCTTTTCTCTAGTCCTTTTTTGCATCTGTATATAAAATACTCGGCATCATTTTTATCTGCAGCGGATAAAAATTTATCCTTTGACGCATCACGCTCATCATCACTATGATCAATGCTTAGTCCATCTTTAGCTGCATATTCTTTAGTAAATTTAAAATTAGGAGGAGTCGGATTACCTAAATGAAGTTCAAGTTGACACTTTTGTACAATTTCTTGAGTGTGTTGTACCGCCTCTGGAATATCGGCAAACAATCTTGCCATTTGCTGTGGTGACTTGATGTAAAACTCATGAACTGAGTGGCGCATCCTGTTTGGATCATCATAGAGCTTATTCATACCAATACACATAAAAGCCTCATGGTACTGAGCATCATCCGGATATGTATAATGGGTATCATTTGTAGCTACGATTTTAATACCCAGTTCCTGCCCTAGTTTTAAAATCTGCTCATCTATAAACAGTTGATCATTTATCCCATGTCTCATAAGCTCAAGATAAAAATCATCTCCAAATATCTCCTTATACTCAAAAGCGGCTGCTTTTGCTCCCCTATATCCTTTGGCACCATTTTTTATATTTCTTTCATTTTGAGTATTTAAGTGCCAGTTGACTTCTCCCTGCAGACATGCCGATGTACAGATCAACCCTTCGCTATGTTCTCTTAACTCCTGTTTGTTTATGCGCGGAAAATAGTAAAAACCGTCTATAAATGCTTTTGAAGAGAGATACATAAGATTTTTATACCCTATTTCATTTTTAGCAAACAAACAAACATGAAAACGCTGCTTTGAAGATTTATCGCCTATTTCAGTGCCGTTATGAATATAGCCCTCCATACCGATAATAGGTTTAATACCCGCTTCTGTGGCCTGATGATAAAAGTCTATCGCACCAAACATATTACCGTGGTCCGTCATGGCGACACTGTCCATACCTAGCTCTTTTACTCTATGTATAAGATTGGATATTTTATTTGCTCCATCAAGCAGAGAATATTCTGTATGAAGATGAAGATGTGTAAACTGATGTTGGTTTTCTCTCAAAATAGCTGCCTCACGTTTTAAATATATTTTTATATCAATATTATACCAATTCTAGTTAAAAGATAAACACTTACAAATAAGTGTGACGTAGTCTTATATCAGTATCTAAAAAATAGCTGTAACCTGATTACTATTTAAGTAAATTTTAAGAATACTATGATTATAATTACATAGTTTAGTCGTTATGACTAAAGATATTTAAATAATTTTTATAAAAGGAGTTGAACATGATGGTTACAAGATATAATCCGTTAAATGATTTTAAGAAAAGTATAGAGGTTTTTAATAGCTTGTTTAATATAAACAATAATGATATCCGTACGCAGGGGTTAGAGGTTGATTTTTTTCCAAATGTAAACAGTAGGGAGGACGATAAAGCATTTTATCTTGATGTTGATCTGCCTGGTGTCAAAAAAGAGGATATTGAACTAAATATTACAGATGGCGTTCTTACTATAAAAGGAGAGAGAAAGATACGCAAAACTCAAGAGGACAAAACCTATTATAAAATAGAGAGTTCGTATGGAAAATTTGAACGCAGTTTTACACTGCCTAAGGATATAGATGAGGGCAAGATTGAGGCTGAAGTCAAAGATGGCGTACTTTCATTAACTATACCAAAATCTACTCAAGATATACAAAAAACTAAAAAAATTGCTATTAAATAGGAGGTTGATTATGAGTACAACAAAAAATGATATTACACAAAAAGTTGAAGAAACAGTTGAAAAAGGAGTAGAGATAGCAAAAGAAACTTTCAATAATGTTGCAAGTCATCTCCCATTTGCAAATCTCGCAAAGAAAGGAAATGATGAGTTTAGCATAGAGGTTGATCTTCCCGGTATAAAAAAAGAGGATATTGATCTCAATATTGAAGATAACAGATTGACTATCAGTGCAAAAAGAGAGATCAAAAAAGAGACAAAAAAAGATGATTATTATCTTCTTGAAAGTAATTTTGGTTTAATTTCACGTACTTTTTTGTTACCTGATGGTATAGATAAAGATAAAATAGATGCCAAATATGAAGATGGAAGGCTCTATATAAAATTGGAGAAAGAGGAAGCTAAAAAACCTAAACGTATCTCTGTAAACTGATTGTTTGCCATCAAACCTCTTGTATAAATATACCATGTTATAATATATTAATGTTTAAATATAAGAGGTTTAAAGATGAGCGGGCAAGTAGATAAAAGCGTAGAGGCAAAAAATACATTATTGTGTCAAAATCTCGATACTATTGTTTTTCAAGATATGAATAATGATATAGAGATTTTAAAAATTTTCTATACGCTGATAGATAGTAGTTTTTCACATTTTCTTGATACAAAAGACAGCTCAGAATCAGTTTTATGTGCAGATAAAATAACTAATGCTATCGTAAAAGTTACACTCAGACACAAAACTTTTTTAAAAGACACGGTTGAGTATTTCTCTAAAACATACAGATTGGATTCTCATTCACTGCATGTTGCAATCTATGCTGTAAATCTAGCATATCGTCTGGGACTTGATGATGATGATCTCTCAAGCATCGCAATGGCTGCCATGTTTATGGATACGGGCTTATGCAATAAAAAGATAGATATCACAAAAGAAACTACCGTATTTGGAGATGCTAAACCGGACATTGTTTTAAATCATCCCAAAAAAAGTGTTGAAATAGCAAAAAAGAACCATATTTACAACCCCTATATTTTAGAAGCTATCTTGCACCATCATGAAAGATATGACGGTTCAGGATATCCTGAACATCTACATGGGCGTAATATAAGCACATACGCCACTATTTTGGGGATCTGCGATACTTTTGATGCACTCACCGTTGACAGACCACATAGAAAGAGCTACACATCTTTTCAAGCTTTGCAATTCATGCTAAAAGATGCCTCGATGTCTGGTAAATTTAATCAGCAATACCTCAGAAAATTTTTACAGCTTTTTATCTAATGCTTTTAAAAAGACTCAAGAGCCTGCTTCATATCAGTAATCAAATCAGCAATATCTTCCAAACCACAGCTGATACGAATAAGCCCCGGTGATACCCCGCATGCCTCAAGCTCGGTTGGATTTAACTGCTGATGTGTTGTAGAAGCCGGATGTGTTACGATAGATTTTGAATCGCCAATATTAACGACTAATGCATATAACTTTAACGCTTCTATAATCTTAACCGCACTATTATAATCATCTACCTCAAAACTAAGTAGTCCGCTACACATCCCATCATCAAAATATTTTATAGCATTTTCGTAATTTGGATTGCTTTTTAAGCCCGGATAGTTAACATGTTTTATCTTAGGATTAGACTCTAAAAATTCAGCCAAAAGTTGTGCATTTTTAGAATGTTCGCGCATGCGAAGCGACAAAGTCTCAACACCCTGTATAAATAACCATGAATTAAACGGAGAAACAACAGCTCCCAAATCCCGTAAAAGATTAAGTCTGGCACGCAGTGTAAAAAGCGGAAATGGCACATCAACATAAACAAGTCCATGATATGAATCATCAGGCTCATTAAAATGCATATATCTGGAATTTGATTTTATCTTATCTTTTAAACCCTCTCTCTCCACCATAATCCCGCCTAAAGCAAGCCCCTGCCCCGTTGTGTACTTACTGGCACTATGAACCACTACATCTACACCGCGCTCAATCGGACGGCACAAAACAGGAGTAGCTACGGTATTGTCTGCGACTGTGATTATATTATACTTATCGGCAATTTTTACAATTGCATCAATATCTGCTACATCTATGCTTGGGTTTGTTAGTGTTTCAAAAAATATAATTTTTGTTTTATCATCAACAAGACTGTGAATCTGCTCTGGATGGTGAACATCATAAAACCTAGCCTCTATACCAAAACGCTTTAGGGTATGGGATGTTTGCGTAAGTGTACCTCCATAAAGCTGCTTTGCACATACTATATTGTCTCCATTTTGAGCACAGTTGGCTATTGCATAAAAAATAGCACTCATCCCGCTAGCCGTCGCCAAACCGGCAGCTCCTTGCTCAAGTGCGGCAAATCTTTTTTCAAAAACATCAGTAGTGGGATTATTTAACCGTGTATATATATTTCCAAGCTCTTTAAGAGCAAAAAGATTGGCAGCATGTTCACAGCTGTCAAATTCATAAGCCGTTGTCTGATAAATAGGCACTGCCATCGTGCCTTGTGAATCTTTTTCATATCCCACATGCAAAGCTTTTGTCTGTTGTTTCATAATGTTACTCCTTTGCAGTAATTTTATCACAAAAAGATAGTATAATTTCTAAAAAAAGGGATAGTTTATGAAACTGATTTTGTTATTTTTATTGCCGATATTTCTTTTTGCAGATGCACATATCTTTGTTATGCACCGTATTAATGATACAAGATATCCCTCTACTGACACTACGACAAAAGAGCTTGTTAAGTATTTTAACTACATCAAAACCCATCATTATAAGCCTGTTAAACTATCAACGCTTGTTGCGATGATGCAAAAAAAACAAAATATAAACAAGATAGTGGTCTTTTCCATAGATGATACGTTTGAGAGCTTTTATAAAAACGGATTACCGCTGTTTATAAAATATCATGTGCCTTTTACACTTTTTGTCTATACGCAAGCTACCACCGAACATTTTGGAGATTATATGACATGGAAGCAAGTCAGACGCTGTGAGCAATACGGCGAATTGGGAGTTCACTCATATGCACACCCACATTTACCGATGCTAAGTAAGAAGCAAATAAACAAAGACACACAAAAAGCTATATGGTTGTTTAAAAAGTATATTGGTTATGTTCCTGATATGTATGCTTATCCTTATGGTGAGTATAACCAAAAAGTAAAAACGATTATAGAAAAATATTTTAAAGTCATAGCCAATCAAAACGTAGGTGCAATA
This sequence comes from Helicobacteraceae bacterium, assembly GCA_027023805.1. GTDB lineage: Bacteria > Campylobacterota > Campylobacteria > Campylobacterales > Sulfurimonadaceae > Hydrocurvibacter. The sequence goes on along the minus strand of JALVUF010000038.1, from coordinate 23,756 downwards.
ACAGACAATACGCCTATTAATGATTTAGACAGGATAGCACTGACAGGCACTGTTAATATAGCTCAAAAACTACGCTTAATACGATTACATGTAAAAGATTTTACGGTAAAACGAGATAACAAAATAGTGACTAATATCAGCGGGATTGTGGATACTCCTTATGTTTATATTTATCTCACCACTATTGGCTGGAAAAAAGTAAAAGTTATAAATCATCATTTTTTATATATGCCAAATTTTAAGATGCAAAAATACAGAAACAGAGTAATAGTGCAATATAAAAATGCGCTTATTACAAAATTTTTAACAAGATAGGGTAAAATACAACAAAAATATCAAGGTAGCACATGTTAATACCGGACACTATTTTAAAAAATAAAAAAATATTAATTGGCGTAACAGGCTCCATAGCGATATATAAATCATTAGAGCTTATACGTATGCTTACGAAAGCGGGTGCAGAAGTTAGAGTTGTTATGAGCCCTTGCGCATGTGAGTTTATAGCGCCGCTAACATTTGAAGCGCTTAGCGGCAATACTGTTTTAGAGCAAAAAAGCCAATCATGGGCAACTGATTTAAATCATATTCAACTAACACAATGGGCGGATCTGTTTATAATAGCTCCCGCAACTGCAAACACCATAGCAAAACTAGCCAACGCAATAGCCGATAACCTGCTTTTAGAATGTGCTCTTGCATATAGCGGTAAAAAGATTATCGCGCCATCGGCAAACACAAATATGCTAGAACATCCCATCACACAAGCCAATTTGAAAATGCTGGCAATTGCAAATTATGACATAGTTGCGCCAAAGATAAAAGAGTTGGCTTGCAAAACTGTCGGAAACGGGGCTATGGCAGAACCTATAGATATTTTCTTTGCTGCCGCAAAGGAACTTTTACATGAACCGTTTTGGCAAGATAGGCGCGTTATAGTAACAGGCGGCGGGACTATTGAAAAAATTGATGACATTAGGTTTATATCAAATTTTTCAAGTGGAAAAATGGCATCAGCACTAGCTGTAGCACTGCACTGCAGAGGTGCTGATGTGAATCTCATAGCAACAAGATTTGAGGACGACCTACCCTCTGTGATGCATAAGATTAAAGTAACCTCATCATCTGAAATGTTAGAATTTGTGACTGATTCTATAAGAATAGCAAAAAAGGGAAAGCTGTCAAAACCCTCACTTTTACAAGATGCGCCGATTGAGCTTATCCAAAAAATACCATATCTTTTTATGGCTGCGGCAGTGAGCGACTATGTACCTGCATTTGCTCAAAGTGGTAAACTAAAAAAAGAGCAGCTTGGTAGCAGTTTTACTCTTGAGTTAAAAGAAAATACAGATATATTAAACACCATCAATAAACAAGATATCAAAACAGTAGCATTTAAAGCTGAAATGCAAGAAAAAAATGCAAAAGCAAAAGCAAAAGCACTCCTTAGTGACAAAAATGTTGACGGAGTATGTCTTAATATCTTACAAGACTCTAAAAGTTTTGGTGATGATTATAACGAGATAGAATTTATCTCAAAAACCATGGATATAAAATCAAAACGCAAAGATAAACTTTCACTATCTTTTGAGATACTAAATTATGCCAAAGAGTTATGAAACTAAATCCCCTGCAGCAGATACTAACTTCACTCTCAAAACAGAAAATAAAAGCGGTTATAAAGCTTATTAGTATAGAAATCTTAGGCGTCTTAGGGGATAATAAATATCTTATACAGCAAGGCATTCATAAATTAACAGCGATTTCAGACCAAAACCTAAGTCTGCATGAAAAATATTGGGCGGTACTAAAAACTGATAACGATACAACGGTTATATCCAATCTAGTTAAATATCCGCATTTACTTAAAGATGTTCAATATTTATCAAACATACTCCAAACAGATGAATTAAACACGATATTAAAAAAACAAAATCCCATAGAGGCTCTAAAAGATGTTTTACTTCAAACCGCATCCCACGCAACATCAAAAGATCAATTTACACAGATATCGAACCTTTTGCTGCCACTATTGCAAAACATAATGACAATTCCTCTAAAATATAAAGGGCATTTTGGTGTTTTCCAATTAAAAAAACGATACAATAAAAAAAATAAAAAATTACAGATAGATTTTTATGCCGCCTTTTATAATCTAGGTCCAATATCCGGTGTTATATCATTGTTAGATGATATAACAATAATTAACATCAGTGTGGCATTTATATCTACTAAACTTTTCTTGGAACAGCATTTGAAAGATATAAACTATACAATAACTATAAGACTTAAACAAAACATAGATGCACTAAGCGACGCTTCTAATAGCGGTATCTTGGATGTAAACGTATGAATGAAGCTTTACATGTAGCCATAATTATGGATGGAAACGGCAGATGGGCGCAAAACCATAACAAAAGACGTACAAAAGGACATGAAAAAGGGGCAGAAGTAGTTAGAGATATAACCAAGTTTTGTGTTGCGCATAAAGATATAGGCAGATTAACACTATATGCATTTTCAACAGAAAATTGGAAGCGGCCGAAACTAGAAGTAGAATTTCTTATGAAACTTCTGGAGAGATATTTAAAAAAAGAACTTAAAGTATATTTGCAGCACAATATCCGCTTTGAGCCTATCGGCGATATCTCTGTCTTTTCAAACTCACTTCAAAGCCTGATCCAAAGAGTAAAAAAGCAAACAGCTCACTGCAACGGCTTAATTCAAAGTCTTGCTCTAAATTACGGCTCACACAATGAAATTATTCGGACAATAAACAAACTCTCTGCTACAGACTATGTAACAGAAGAGATATTCGAAGATGCTCTTGACTGCAAGCAAAAAGTTGATATCATGATAAGAAGCGGTGGAGAGAAAAGGTTGTCAAACTTTTTATTATGGCAGTCAAGCTATGCTGAACTTTTTTTTACAGACACTCTTTGGCCTGATTTTAATGCTCAGGAATTTGAGATAATTTTACAAGAATTTAGAAAAAGAGAGCGAAGATTTGGAGGATTGAATTGATGATTTTTGTTCTGATTTTTATATTTGGCTTACTGCTTGGCTCATTTTTAAATGTAGTTATTATAAGAATACCCAAAGAGCAAAGTATAGCATTTCCGCCCTCACACTGTACCTCTTGTAACACCACTCTTAAATGGTATCACAATATTCCACTCTTATCATGGCTCTTTTTAAGAGGAAAATGTGCATTTTGTAAATCCAAGATTTCAATCATATATCCGATTATTGAACTCTTAAGCGCGGCACTTTTTACTATTGTTTTTTATAAAAGCGGTTTTAGCCTCTCATCATTTTTTTTAGCGTCCATGTTTTTAATTTTACTTGCTTTATCTGTAATTGATTTTAAATACAAAATGGTGCCTGATAGTCTAAATCTGCTTGCTCTAGTTTTAGCACTTGCGGCATCACAATCTTTTGGTTTACTTATTATAAATTTTAAAGATGCTCTGATGTTTGCCGGCGGATTCACACTGCTTAGATTTGCGCTTTCATATCTACTTACTTCATCTGCTAGGATAAAGGCAAAAAAAAGATGGACAGCATGGAATAAAAACTACCATACCTACCCATATATAGAAGCTCTTGGTGAAGCAGATATCATAGTAGTTTCTACAATGGCGGCAGTTCTTGGGGTAGGCTTAACATTGTTTGCAATATTTTTATCAGCTGTTTTAGCACTCCCTTTTATGTTATTTTTTATAAACAAACCCGCACAGGATAACAAAATCCCTTTTATACCGTTTTTGGCTTTAGCTTTACTTATCACATATCTGTTTCACTCACCGATTTATCATTATTTAGTTGGTCTGTATGCATAAATTACAATCTTATATACAACATAATCTCTCGAGTCTTTTTTTATCTATCTTTTTACCGCTTTTTGCTATCGCATCCATTATCTTTATGATAAAATTAGCTACATATACCGCCGTAATTGAGCTCAGTGCTTTTGATATGCTTAAACTTTACCTGTTTGTTTTACCCGAAATGCTGTTTTACACCTTGCCTATCACATTTTTCATAGCCGCTACTCTTACACTTATGAAACTAAGCAGCGAAAATGAGATATTGGTTATTTTTGCGCTTGGTGTGAGTCCTGGATTTGTTTTAAAGACATTTTTAAAGCCGGCTATTTTACTTGGCACTATTTTAGTGTTTGATTTTTTTATACTATTTCCGCATTCCACTGTTTTATCAAGCAACTTTGTATCTTATAAAAAAAGTGAAGCAAAGTTCAATCTTAAAGCCTCGGAATTTGGCAATAAATTTGGACCATGGCTACTGTATATCGGTAAAAACAATTCTGACGGAAGCTTTGGAAATATTTTTTTGTTTAATAAAAAACAGAAAAAAGAGCTCTTAATAGGTGCCAAAAGAGCAGAAGTTATACATCAAAACGGCTTATTAAAATTGAAACTTTACAATGGTCAAGGATACAGCTACACACAGCGTAGTCTTTCACAAATCGATTTTAAAACTATGATAATCAACAATATGATGAGTATGCATTTGCAACAATATCTAAAACCGCTGCAATATTGGGAGAGCAAAAACAGAGCAAATAGCAAAAAACATATGATGATAACAGATATTTTGATATCAATTTTTCCAGCCATTAGTTTATTTTTTGTTCTTAGTATAGGTATATTAAACACAAGGCATCAAAAAAGCAATACATATCTTTATCTATTTTTAGCTATTTTGTTATATTACGGCGCCATAGTCGGGCTCATACCAATTATTGGGTATTATACAATCGTTGTCGTATCTATCGGCTGGATAGTTACTACATATTTTATGTATAAAAAAACGATTGCCGCGAGATTTTAAATGAGAATAAAGATAACTGTGGCTTATAACGGTGCATTTTTTTTCGGCTCACAAAAACAGACAAAGGTAAAAACTGTCAACGGAACTATTGAGAGTGCATTACATGAACTAAATATCACATCTTCCCTGCAAGCAGCAGGAAGAACAGACAGGGGAGTACATGCAACCAATCAAGTTTTACATGTAGATATACCGCCCTTTTGGAGCGATATAAAAAAACTACAAACTTCACTGAACTACAAACTTGGTAAATATATTTATATTAAAAAAATACAAATCGTAAGTGATTTGTTTCATGCAAGATATAGCGCCAAGAGCCGTACATACAGATATATATTAAAAGATATAAAATATAAAAATCCATTTGAAGAAGATTTTGTTACTTATGTTAGTGATATTAATTTAGACTCTATACAAAAACATATAAAATACTTTATAGGCTCACATGACTTTAGTAATTTTACAAAAAAAAACCTACATACAACCAACACGGTTAGAACAATCTATAAAACATTTGCATATAAGCATAAAAATGCGATAGTTTTATACTTTAGGGCCAATGGTTTTTTAAGATCACAAATCAGAATGATGACATCAACACTTATAAAAGTTGAGCATAATTTACTAAGCGTGCAGCAGCTAAAAGATGCTATTTCCTGCCAACACAAATACCAATTTGACGCTATTGGCCCAAGCGGTCTTTATCTGTGCCAGATACAGTACTGATAATGTTGTATCCTTGTAGCAGTTAAGGTATAATTTCAAAAATACTTTACAAACTATGGAGAAAATATTGGAAAATCTAAGTTACTATGAAATCTTGGAAGTTAGTCAAAGTGCCGACAAAGCTACTATTAAGAAGGCATACAGAGCTATGGCTAAAAAATATCATCCTGACAAAAATCAAGGTGATCCTCAGGCAGAACAAAAATTTAAATTATGCAATGAAGCCTATCAAGTTTTAAGTGACGACAATCAACGGTCTATATATGATAGATATGGAAAAGAAGGTTTACAAGGCATGGGAGGCGGGGGTCGCTCTGCCGGTGGCTTTGATGATCTTGGCTCTATATTTGAAGAGATGTTTGGCATGGGACAAAGAAGAAGATCACCAGAAGATATGGATAGTTATGCGCTTGATATTAATCAAGAATTAACCATCAACTTCAATGAAGCTGTTTTTGGTTGTGAAAAAGAGATAAAATACCAATATAAAACAGCCTGTAAAAGTTGTAACGGTACCGGTGCAAAAGACGGTAAACTCTCAACATGCCCACAATGTGACGGGCAGGGGCAAGTATTTACAAGACAAGGCTTTATGACCTTCTCGCAAACCTGTCCAAAATGCCATGGCAGCGGAAGAGCGCCGACAACCAAATGTCCAGACTGCAAAGGCAGAGGATACCAGGAAGTTAAAGACAATATAACAATCAGCGTACCAAAAGGTATTGATGATGGCAATAGACTCAGAGTATCAGGTAAAGGCAATATTGGAAAACATGGCAATAGAGGTGATTTGTATATAACATTTAATATTTTACCGGATAAACATTTCATCAGACGTGACAATGATGTTTATATTGAGATACCCGTATTTTTTACTCAAGCGATACTGGGAGAATCAATTACCATACCTTCACTAACAGGCGAACTGGCCCTAAAGTTGGATATGGGGACAAAAGATAAACAACAGTTCAGATATCCAAATGAAGGTATTGAAGATGTGCATGGACATGGAAAAGGCGCTTTGATTGCACAAGTAAACATTATCTATCCAAAAAAACTGACAGATGAGCAAAAACAGTTATTAAAACAGCTACAAGAGAGCTTTGAACTAGAATCGAAGCCTCATGAAAATGTTTTAAACAGTGCGATAGACAAAATGAAGCAATGGTTTAAAAAATAATCTGAGTCAAAGGTATATCAATAATTTATTTTTTCAAGGTTGTCAGCAGGCTGTTAAAAAAATTATAATATCAAGATATTCTTAAGCTATCAGAGGAACACTCTCACATTGAAAGAGAAAATCTCTGAATAACCTGCTCTCCCTCGTCATCAAAAAACAGATAATATAAAAAATCTTTTTTTACGCTTAGTCCGGCTAAGTATCGCAATGCCAAATTTGCCTGCAAGGATGCTATTTGCATCACCATGGGGCATGTTATGCCTGCCGGTGCTCTTTGAGTAATTTTAAACAGATCATTAAATGACGCTTTTTCAAACAAACAAACTTGTCCGTGATATGCCTCAGCACTACCATAAACCCATGGAAGCTCGTTATCTTTGGCGTAAGAGTTTATCTGCGCTCTTGTATCAAGATTATCGGTGGCGTCCATGATTAAATCCAGCTCAACACCTGTCTGGGCAAATGTTTTAAAATCACATTTATGCACTACCGTCTTAACGTACGGTGATCGCTGTTTGATGATATCTGCATTAACTGATGCCTTATTTTTTCCTTCATCATCAAGCTTGAATGCTATCTGGCGATGAATATTATGTATGGACACATCATCAAAATCAATAAGATGAACTTCACCGATTCCGCTTGCACCAAGCGCAAAAGCGATAGATGAGCCTAATCCTCCACATCCAATAATTGCAATTTTTTTATTTTGCAAGGACAACTGAACATCTTCTCCCCATAACATAACCTGACGATTAAAATACTCCAACAAAACAACCTCCTCTTTGATATCAAAAATACTTCTTATTCAAATCTCTAAAACCCCAAACACGTCTAGCCTTAATAACCTCTAAATGCGATATATCTTCAATCATCAATTCTTCTGTATTGCCTAAATGATTTATCTGCTCCCCATTTGGATCAACAACAAACGAATCACCATAAAATCTCCAAACATAATCACCGTCCATATATTCTCCGATGCGATTTGCACGCAAAATATAACAATTGTGCGTTATTGCCCGCGTTATCGCAATTGATTTCCATCTAGATGCGGATTCAAAAGTGGAAGAACATGGCATTATGACCGCATCTATGTTTTTTTTAGATATTAGTAACCAAATTTTATCAATATGAATTTCAAATCCACTGATTATAGCAAATTTTAACCCATTAATCCTAAAAACAAGTGGATAATATAATATATCAGGCATATAATTGGCAAAAAATTTTCTTTCATTCCAATGAGAATAGTTAATTAGTATCTGTTGATAATAGTATGAGGTAGAGTTTGGAGAGAATCTTACAACTGTTTTATATGGCTGTTTTTTTTTCACTACAATCAGCGGTGCTACAATAACCAGCTGATATTTAGTTGATAGCTCACGTAATATCTTGATATAATGAATCGATTGCTCTTTAATCATATCTATTGACATTGTCTCAAGCTCTTTAAAAAAAGAGTTTAAAAGATACTCTCCTAAGACTAAAAGCTCAATATTTTTATTGTGTGCAATGCGTATATAATGATATAATTTTGTACTGCTCATACCAATTGACGGTATCTGCAAAATTCCGATTAACATTAGCTATCTTGTATCTCTTGAATTTTAAGTTCGGCTTCTTCTAGCAGTTTTTGAGCACTTTTTAATTCGCCTATCCCGTCTTCATAAGCTTTTAAGCTGTCTTTAAGTGTAATTTCCGGATTCATCAATTTTTCTAATATTTTTTTCGCATCTTCAAGTTTTTTTTCAAAATCATTATCATTCATCTAACATCATCCTTATATCATCTTCAAATTTATCTATCTCAACCAAAAAAGCATCATGACCATAATTACTGTCAATCTCTTTAAACCTATGCTTAGTAGTTCCTATTTGATTTAAAGTGTCGTAAATCTCTCTCATCTCACTACTTGGAAAGAGCATATCATTTTTAAAAGATATCAGATAAACTTCCGCTTTAATATTTTGCAGTGCATTTTTAAGAGAATCAAAACCACGCGATAAATCATAGATATTTATAGCCTTTGTTATATACAGATACGATAGAGGATCAAACCATTTAGAAAAATTGTATCCATTATATTCTAAATATGATTCAACTTGAAACTTTCCAAAAAGCTCAAACAAACTGTCATCTTTTTTATATTCTCTGCCAAATTTTTTATCCATAGAATCATGTGATAAAAAACTAATATGACCGGCCATTCTTCCTATAGCCATACCCGTAAGACCTTTTTGTCTTACAGATTTGATATCATAATAACCATTTTTAAAATCCGGATCTTTAACAATGGCTTCTCTAGCTATCTTATTAAAAGCGATAGCCCACGCAGAGGTTGCATGCGTTGTTGCAATAGGAATAATTTTCTTAGCAAAATCCGGATAGCTAACAGCAAACTCCAATGCCTGCATTCCGCCCATAGAGCCCCCGATAACAGCTTGAACATGATGAATCCCCAGCTTATCAAACAATATACGCTGAGCCCTTACCATGTCTTTTATTGAGATGACGGGAAAGCTGTATCTATATGGCTCTTGACTTGGATATGCATTTGATATAGGTCCGGTTGTGCCAAAGCAACTGCCTATAACATTGGTACATATAACAAAAAATTTATTTGTATCTATCGCTTTAGCCGGACCAATTAAACCATCCCACCAACCGGCTTTTATATCATCTTCATATCTACCTGCTGCATGGTGCGAACCCGTTAAAGCATGACACACTACTATAACATTACTCTTGTCATCTTTTAACGTCCCATAGGTCTCATAAACGATATCATAAGGCTCTAAAATTCGTCCGCTCTCCAAATAAAGCGGATTCGTAAAATGTTGCGTTAAAGTTTTTAGCAACAAATTAATTTTGCCTCACTGCATCAATCACAAAAATCAGCCAATACATCAGATGCAATCTCTTGTCTTTTATTTTTGCCGATTAATTTTTCAATTATCGCAAGAGCAAAACATATAGCAGTTGCTGGACCTTGGGAAGTTAAAATATTTTGATCGCTCACAACTTTTTCATATCCAACATAACCGTCTGCGGAAATCTCATCTTCAACTGAAGGATAACAGGTGAAACTGCTTTTTAAAACTCCTGCTTTATCAAGTGCAAAAGGAGCCGCACAAATGGCACCTATGTTTTTATTTTTACCATTCATCTGCTGTAAAAGATTTTGTACAGATATGTTTTCTGCCAATATTTTAGCTCCGCCCCATCCACCGGGCAGCGCAATCATATCTATATCTTGTTCTTTTACATCATTAATCAAACAATCTGTTTTGATTGTAATATTATGAGCTCCAACAACATTCTCCTTGCTATCTACGCCCGCTATCAACACTCTTATATCAGCGCGACGTAAAATATCAATAATACTAACAGCTTCAACTTCTTCATATCCGGCTGCCAGCGGTACTAGCACAGTTGCCATAAAATCTCCTTTGTAGTTATTTTACTTTTTCTAAATATTCGCCGTCCACGGTATTTACTCTGATTATATCACCCTCTAAAACATGATAAGGAACCTGAACCACTGCGCCTGTCTCCAGCGTAGCAGGTTTTTTACTCCCGCTAGATGTGTCGCCTTTAAAATTAGGCGGGGTTTGTGAAATAACCAATTCCATAACTTCCGGAGGACTAACGGAAATTGCATTATTTTGGTAAAAAACAATGTCCACGTTAATACCGTCTTTTAACCACTTGCTAGCATCTTCGCACTGCTCATAAGTTAAACCTAGCTGATCATAAGTGTCATTATCCATAAACTGCAGCATATCGCCATCATCATAAAGATACTGCATAGTTTTATATGTAATCTCAGGAACCTCAAATTTATCGCCTGCATGTACAGTTTTTTCAATAACCTTACCGTTTAAAAAACTCTTTACTTTCATGCGGACAAATGCTGCACCTTTACCTGGTTTTACATGTTGGAATTCAACTACTTTATATGGAACGTCAGAAATTACTAATCGTATATTTTTTTTGATATCACCCATGCCGATTGTTGCCATAAGCACTCCCTGAATAACTTTTAATAAAATTTTATCCAAAAGTGACTTACATGTAAATACATTGTACCGCTTAGTATCCCTAATCCGATAAATTTTGATATACTTCCTACATTAGATTTTCTCTACTTACAAGGAGTCAATATGATTAGATGCTTTGTTAAACATAATGCTTCAATAACTCTAATTGACAATATTTCCGATTTGCATCAAGATATATTAAAAGATATTGTATGGGTGGATATGCTTATGCCCACACAAGACGAGATACGCTTTATAGAAGAAAAATTTTCCGTAAAATTTCCGACAAAACAAGAAACGGAAGAGATTGAGATTAGTTCTAGGTATTGGGAAGAAGCCACTAAGATAGAAATAAACAGCTTTTTCTTGATCGCTTCAGGCGAACATCCACATAATGAAACCGTGTCATTTACTCTTTATAATGATATGCTGATATCCATCAGACATAAAGCATTATCAACATTTACAGAATTTAATAAAAAATTTTACGGTTCCCCAGAACAATTCAAAACCGGCTATCATATTTTTTGTCAACTGTTAGATATCAGAATTGATTCAGATGCAGATTTGATAGAAAAACTCTCAAAAGATATATCAAAACTACGCAAACATGTCTTTACGGATTACACCAATGATGATGAAGAGATACTTGAAAAAATATCGGCATATGAAGATCTAAATATGCAGATAAGAGAAAATATACATGACAAGCAAAGAATCCTAAGTGCATTTTTAAAATCAAACAAATATCCTCAAGCACTAAAAAATGATGTTTCTATCATGTTAAAAGATATTAAGTCTCTGCTTGATTATACAGATTTTAATTTTGAAAGGCTTGATTATCTTCAAAATATATTTTTAGGTATTTTGAGCATTGAGCAAAACAAAGTAATTAAAATATTTACTATCGTAAACGTTATTTTCTTACCGCCTACCCTTATAGCAAGTATTTACGGTATGAACTTTAGATATATGCCGGAGCTTCACTGGACTTTTGGGTATCCATTATCAATTTTACTTATGATCGGTTCATCAATTCTACCGATTTATATCTTCAAGAAAAAGGGATGGGTTTAGGATAAAAATCCTAATATCTCCTTCGCTATCTCTTCTTTGTTTACGACATCAGTTTGAACAATCGTCTTAGTAAATAGTTGCCTAATCATGGGCGGTATTGACACCTCTGCTTGTTTTGAAATCAATTCCAGTGCCTCTTTATCACTAAGATTATCCTGATCTTTTAATGCTTTTGCTATTGTTGGCGAGAATTTCGTCCACTCAGCTGTCGAATACGCAATAGTTGCCAATTTTTTATCAGCACAGCTTTCATAAGCCTTAAAACACGTTGCAGTATGCGGATCCATGAGATACTGATTGTCATAAAATGCCTCTTGAATATATCTGCTGTCTTCTTCTTTGGTACAAAAATCTGCATCAAAGAACTGCTGCAAAAGTTTTAGCTCACTTGATGTCAATTCATAATAAAGATCTGTATCCAAACTATCCATTAATTCTTTTGTTCTAACACATCCAAACAGATCAAATAAAACTCGTTCTACATTTGAAGATTTTAAGATATCCATAGCCGGAGATGTTGTTGAAATAACTTTGGAGTCGCGTAAATCATATTTTCCCTCTTTAATCAATTTTGTCAAAACATTATTTTCATTAGATGCGATAATAATTTTTTCGACAAATAGACCCATTTTCATAGCATAATACCCACCAAGTGCATTTCCGAAATTACCGCTTGGAACATCAAGATACACCTTTTCACCCATCTTAATGGCATCTTGTCTAACAAGCTCCAAATAACTATAAATATGATAAATAATTTGAAAAATAATGCGACCAAAGTTTACGGAATTAGCAGCAGAAAGCGATATATTTTTTTCTTTGAGCGCTAGATTAAAATCTTTACTTGCAAGTAACTTTTTTAAAGCATTTTGAGCATCATCAAAAACGCCATTGATACCGATAACTTTTAAATTTTTAGCATCTTCTGTAACCATCTGTAGGCGTTGCACATCGCTTGTTCCGCCGCTTGGATACAGACATACAACCTGCACATTTTTACGATTTTTAAATGTCTCCAAAGCTGCCGGTCCGGTATCTCCGCTAGTTGCTGCTAAGATCAGAAAATTCTCTTGCTTTTTCTGCGCAAGAGATGACAGCAAATAGCCAAAAGGTTGTAGTGCCATATCTTTAAAAGCTCTAGTAGGACCATGATAAAGCTCACTAATATACAGCTTGTCTTTTACATGAGTAACTGGAACAGGATTACCGGGATTATCAAACTTATCATACAAATCCAATGCTTCTTTGATCGTATCAGCATCAATATCAATATTTAACATATTCAACAGATCAAAAGCTAACTCTTTGTATGTTGAATTTATATGTTTTTGCAAAAAATCATATCCTAAATGTGGCAATTCCTTAGGAGAATACAGTCCACCAAAAGAGGATATCGGTGATAATATCGCTTCTGAAAATGCAACTTCTTGTTTTTGTTTACCATTGTTTCCACGTGTCTCAATAAATCTCATATACCATCCAACAAGTTTTTTGCTGACATTATAGCGTAATTTGAGTACCTACACCCTCAGAGGTAAACAACTCCAAAAGGAGTGAGTGCTCTATCCTACCATCTATAATATGAGCTTTTTTAACACCACCTGTGACTGCTTCTAGACAAGCATCTACTTTCGGTATCATTCCACCATAAATCACACTACTGCTTTTTAATTCTTGTATATCTTCTATTGTAAGTGTCGGCAGCAACTCTTTACTGGCATCAAGCACACCTACAATGTCTGTTAAAAATATAATCTTACTAGCTTTTAAGCTTTTAGCAATGTATGAAGCTGCCAAATCGGCATTAATATTATAACCCGGATGTCCTAGCTCATCAGATGAAGCAATAGGTGCAATCACCGGAATAAATTTTTCATCTAAAAGATTACGTATCACTTCAGATTTAACCTCCAGAATTTCTCCCGTCAATCCCCATTTGGAAAAATCTTTAGCAACCGCGGTAATTAACTTAGCATCTTTACCGCTAATACCGATAGCTTTTGCGCCATGGAAATTCAATAACGACACTATCTCTTTATTGATTTCTCCACTTAAAACCATCTCCACAATACGCATTACCTCTTTCGTTGTTACTCTTTGTCCGTGAATGAATTCAGTATTTATCTGCAACGCATCAAGCATATCTGTTATCTGTCTGCCTCCTCCGTGAACAATCACCGGTCTGATACCGACTAAATACATAAGCAAAATATCTTGCGCAAATTGCTCTTTTAGCCTTGGAGATGTTTGAGCTGATCCGCCATATTTAATCACCACAGTTTGACCTGAAAACTCTTTTATAAAAGGCAGAGCATCTAAAAGCGTGCTGACCGTATCTATTTTTGTCTTCATTTATAATCCCTTTATATATCTGTCAATTATATTAAAAATTCTCTCGTTAACATCTATATGAAGATCCAATATAGATACATTAAGATTAAAATCTTGTATTTTAACATAATCTTTGTATGTGACAAGCAAAGATGTAGCCCTGTTTTTATCCATAATATCTACTAACTCTTCTTTGGTAAAACTATAATGATCCTCAAAATAATATTTATTGACTATTTCTGGCAAAAAAGCATCTAGTCTTGAAGCTCTGGCAATAGCAGTAGCCAATACCATTTTTTTTGTAGGATTAATAATTTTAACCGATCTTTGAAAATCTTTGTCTTCATATATATATTCTATATTTTTATCTCTCCACGCTCGTTCTCTGTATGGGCCTGCCGGCAGACATGCACTGTTTTTTACATTAGAAACTATTAAAAAATCAAGTTTTTTGATATTATGTTTACTGTAGCCATCATCTAAAAAAATGATTTTAGCACCCATCTCGCGAGCTTTTAAAATACCTTTAATTCTATCTTCACTTACTATAACAACAGCATGTTTTAGTTTTTGTGCATAAATCATGGCCTCATCGCCACTAATCTTTACATTAGTTAAAATACTATTACCGTCTGAGACTACATGTAGCCCCTCACTGTCTCTGCCGTAACCGCGTAAAATAACAGCAACTTGGCTATACTGTTTGGCTATAGCAATAGTCAAAGGAGTTTTTCCACTGCCGCCGACTGTCAGATTGCCGATACTAATAATATTCATATCGAAGTCATAAGAAGATATCATTAGATATCTTAACTTCATGATAAAACAATAAAGCCAACTAAGCGGTAATAAAATTTTAGATAACCATATCTGCGCATTAGAAGGCTGATAAAAAAACTTCTCTATCCACAATACTATCTTTGTTTTCAAACTCTTGTTTTTGCAATCTTTTTAATTGTATCGATTACATAGTTAATCTCTATATCACTCATCGATGCAAACATAGGAATTGATAGAATCTTTTGAAATGATTGAAGAGCAACGGGAAAATCATTAACTTTGAGCATATATTTAGCTTTATAATATGTCAATAGATGAAGTGGCATATAATGCAACCCGGTACTGATACCCTCTTTTAATAATTCACGAGCAAAAGAATCTCGATTTTTATCTACTTCTATAATAAACAACGAAAATGGATGATCCGGATTTGTTATATCCGGCAATGAAATATGAGGCGATTGTACTAGTTTGTCATAATATATTTTTGCTATCTCTTGGCGTTTTTTTATAACAGTGTCTTGCTTATCTATTCTTGCACTGATATAAGCGGCGTCTAGCTGACTCATAGTATATTTATTACCGATATCGACAACATCGTAAATATAATTTAAACTGTTGTCGTTAATTTTTACAGCATGATTTCTTAAAAGTTTTGCCCGTTGCATCATGTCATCATTGTTCGTAACCAACATTCCACCGTTACATATATTATTTTTTAAATGGGCAGAGAAACTAAAACAGGTTATATCCGCCTGCAAAGAACCTATCTTTTGCCCATGATATACAGCTCCATAAGCATCAGATGCGTCTTCCACGATTCTCACATCATGCGTTTTTGCTATTTCATACAATCTATCAAGATCAACACACTGTCCGGCAATATGCGTAATAACAACTGCTTTTAACTTTTTTGATTCATGCGTTTTAAGATACTCTTCTAATTTATCTAAATTTATATTATAACTAGCGGGATCTATATCTATAAAAACGGGTTCAGCATCAAAATGACGCACGACTTCCGGCACAGATACAAAGGCATTAACACTACATACGACTTTATCGCCTCTTTTTAAGTTAAGCGCTAACATCGCCAAATGCAAAGCAGCCGTTCCGCTAGATGTAGCTAAAGCATATGAAGTACCTATATATTTTTTAAACTTATCTTCTAAATCCTCTACGCACGTTAAATCATCACCGTCTAGAATATCGGCTATACTGTCATGCTCTTTAACACCGCTTTCTTGTCTATAAAATGGAATTTTCATATGTGCTCCTACTATTTTGTTGCTATAATCCTATATCTCTTGGATAATTAAAATCATGATTGATCGTCCTTGATGTCAATTTTGCAATAACAGGCATCTTGCGTTTAAAATGATTTTTATATATCCTTGATATTAACATATCCAACATAGTTTTGTCAATACCACGAACTAGCATCTCTTTGACGCTTAATCTATCCTCTATGTACATTTTCAAAGCTTCATCTATCTGTTTATAAGTATATCCTAAATCTTGTTCATCATTTTGACCGCTCCACAAATCAGCAGACGGAGCCTTATTCAATATTTCTTCATTAATACCCAGATAATAAGCAAGTTCATAAACCTCACTTTTATACAGATCTCCTATCGGATTAATTGCACTTGCCAGATCTCCATACAAAGTTCCGTAACCTAACATTAATTCACTTTTATTGCTAGTTCCCAAAACTAGCGCATTATGCTTTGCAGATTCATCGAAGAGTATCATCATCCGCAGTCGCGCAGACAAATTTCCCAACCTTAGCTTGCTCATATCCGAGTTGTCTTTTTCATACATCTGCAGCATAGAAGTAATAGGTTTTATGGTACTGGACAAACCAAACTTCTTACATAGTGCATCTGCATCTTCTATGGAATTTTTTGACGAATATTGCGAGGGCATCTTTATGCACAACAGTTTATCTCCAAATGCATGTTTTGCAAGCACTGCCACAACTGCGGAATCAATCCCGCCGCTAAGCCCTATCACAGCATGAGATAAACCGGTTTTAGTGACCTCATTATATAAAAACCTGATTAAATAATCAGAAATCATTTCATACTTTTTCATAAAACCAATTATACCGACTTATGCTATAATTTTAAACCATTTTTATTAAAAAGAATACAAAATATGAATATTAAAGTAAGTCCAATGGGTCCATATCAAACAAATTGTTATATCGTGACTACAAACGGCACAGATATCATAATTGACCCGGGAGCAAATGCCGTATCATGGGTTTTGAAAAATATTACAAAACCTGTAGCAATTTTAAACACGCATGGACATTTTGATCACGTTTGGAGCAATCAAGAATTAAAAGAACTCTTAGATATTCCTTTATACACTCCAAAAAAAGATGTTTTTTTACTACAATCTAGCTCATGGGCACCGAATCTTCCGCCATCTTATCCTGATGTCGAGGTAGAGGGTGATTGTCAATTTGATCTTGAAGGCGTTCAGATTAGATTTCGTCATTTTCCCGGTCATAGTCCAGGCTGTTCGACTATTGAAATAGAAGATGCAATGTTTAGTGGTGATTTTATTTTTAAAAACTCCATTGGAAGAGTCGATTTCCCCTATTCGAATCCACAACAAATGAAAGATAGTTTAAAAAAATTTGCAGACATTACATACGACAAGGCTGTATATCCTGGACATGGAGAGCAAACATCAATCAAGCAAGAACAACTTAATATACCATATTGGATAAAACAGATAGGATAGTTTTCACTCTTCCTTTTGTAATAGTTTTAACTTCAATACATGTCGCTCGGTAATCACCGCTCTAAATAAGCCGGTAAATATCTTAACATCATATGAGAAAGCTTCAACTTCAACATTTCTTTTACGTCCATCTTTTTGTTGCACTTTTGCTTTAAATATAACCATGTCTCCAACTTTAACGGGTGCCAAAAACTGACAATGACTAGTAGCTAAAACAACATTAGCTTCATTCACGGCTGCCATGGCGGCAAAATCCGCAGCACCAAATACGAACCCTCCATGTATCAAACCCATATCATCAACAGCCATATCCTGCGTTGTTGTTAAAACAACTTCGGCATACCCTCTGTCTAAAGTTTTGATATCACCACATAAGGCGTGATCAATATTCTCATGAGTAATCAATAAATCAGCATGTAGAGATTGATCTTCTTGTGTTTGTTCATTATCTTCTGTTGTTGTATCAGCCATTTTTTTCCTTATATAGTTTTACATACAATCTTCTAGGCGCAGGATATCCCTCTACGGTTTTACTATTATCGTCACTATCTAAAAAATCATTAAGGCTTTGCCCGTCTATCCAATCGGTTTTACGCTGCTCATCTTGCGATGTCAATACCTTTTTAAGCACTTCAACTCTCGTAAAACCAGCTCTTTTAGACCAATTGATCAAGGCATTTACAGTGGGTATAAAGTAAATATTCGGAATTTTTGAATATGTACTTTGCGGCGTGAGTGCTACATCTTCATTACCCTCGATATAAAATGTATCTAAAATAACCTCACCATTATTCTCTAGTCCCTTATAAAGGTTTTTTAACGTATTAACCGGATCACTTCTATGATACAAAACACCTAGACAAAAAATAATATCAAACTTTTCATGATAGACAGGAAGGTGTTCCACACCCAACAGCTCATACACAATATCGCTTTTAACAAAATGGTTAATAAAATCAAACTGTGTTTTAAACAACACAGACGGATCAAATCCTACGATCTTTGCAGGCTTCTCTTTTAACATTCGAAACATATAATAACCGTTGTTACACCCTATATCTGCAACCTTTTTTTGATACAAATTAAAATATGGAGATAAAAGATTGTATTTTAAAAAGCTTTTCCATTCAGCATCAATACATATACCGCAAATATCAAAAGGTCCTTTTCTCCATGGCTTCATCATTAAGGCGACTTCCTTAATCAGTGCCATATCAATAGTCTCTTTACATGTAACACAAACCGTGTCATTAAGATCGATTTCTGTTTGTAAATTAGGAAGTCTATCTAACGCTTCTCTAAGTGGAGCGATATTTTTCCATTTCAACCATGATAGTCTTTGTGTTTGTAGTGTCTGTAAGTCCATAATAAAATTATAACAAACAATTTGGTAAAATACCTTATGCGATTAGAAAATAAAGCGACACTAGTATCAACATCTGTTGCCACTGTTTTAGTGGTTATGAAATTAACAATAGCTATCATAAGTGGTTCTGTGGCAGTCTTAGCATCAGCCATAGATTCATTGCTTGATGTTTCAGTTTCAATCTTTAATTTTTTTGTACTGCAAAATTCACAAAAGAAACCGGATTCAAAATTTAATCATGGCAGAGGAAAATTTGAGGCTTTAGCGGCGGTTATAGAGGGCACTGTTATAGGAATGTCGGCTCTTTTTGTACTGTATCAGGCTATTGTAAAAATTATCCACTTCAAACACACAACTCATCTTGATGAATCAATGATCATTATGATAATTTCTACTATTGCGACTGGACTGCTTGTTATGTTTCTTGTAGCAGTTGCAAACAAAACTCACAATATGGTAATACGCGCTGATGCCACACACTATAAAACAGATTTTATCTCCAATATCGGCGTTCTTATAGCCTTATACATTATGCATTTAACTCACATATCATTAGTTGACCCGATTGTGGGTATTCTCATAGCCGCATATATGATTTATTCAGCAATACCGGTCATTGATGAAGGTGTAAAAATGTTACTTGATGCCTCTTTAGAAGAAGATGAACTACAAAAAATAAAAAGTCTATTAGATAATAGTCACGAATTTAACACATATCATTTTCTAAGAACAAGAAAAGCCGGGCAGGATATTTTTATATCTGCGCATCTAGTTTTTGATATGAATACAACTTTATTTGATGCTCACTCTGTATCAGATAAAATTGAGATAAAACTACATAATTTGTTTCCAAACAACAATGTGCATACTACGATCCACTTAGACCCTTATGATGATTCAGAACTTTATGATGCATAAGCAGTTGCACGCAGTTCGCGAATAACATTAACTTTAATTTCGCCTGGATATTGAACTTGCTGTTCTATCTCTTTTGCTATCTCTTTAGATAGTAATACAGCTTCATCATCATTAATAAGTACAGCATTTACAATCACTCTTAATTCTCTACCTGCGTTGATAGCATAGGCTTGTTTAACACCGTCATGCTCAAAAGCTATCTCTTCAACTAAACTAACACGCTTTAAAAAACTCTCCAACACTTCTCTTCGAGCCCCTGGTCTAGCAGCAGATAATGCATCAGCAGCACAAACGGCACCACACTCAATGCTCTTAATATCTTCGTGACCATGATGAGCATATATTGCATTTATCACCACAGGGTCTTCATTGTATCTTCTACATACTTCAACACCCAAATCTACATGATTACCATCAATATCGTGTGTTAGTGCCTTGCCTATATCATGCAAAAGGCCTGCACGTTTTGCAAGCAAAATATCTCCACCCATTTCTGCCGTCATAACACCAGCCAAATGAGCTACTTCTAAAGTATGAGCAAGAGCGTTTTGACCATAACTAGCCCTATATCTTAGTCTTCCTATTAAACGCATTAGTTCAGGATTCATAGCAGACAAGCCTAATTTAGCGACAACCTCCTCTCCTTCACCAAGTATAGAATCTTCAAATTCATCACAAACTTTTGCATATATATCTTCAATTCTAGCCGGCTGAATTCTACCATCTTCAATCAATAATTCTAATGTCTTAGTTGCTATGGCGCGTCTATACAAATTAAAACTGCTCACAATGATAGTATTTGGCGTATCATCAACAATAATATCAACACCAAGCAACAACTCTAACGCTTTAATATTTCGCCCCTCTCTGCCTATTATCCTACCTTTAAGTTCATCATTATCCAAATGAATATTGTTTGTTAATCTTTCACTTGCAAAATCACCTGCATATCTTGTAGTTGCCTGCGCTAAAATAAAATTAGCATGTTTTTTAGCATTTTGCAAAGCTTCATTTTCATACCTTCTTACTATATGAGACATCTCTCTTCTAGCTTTTTTCTCGACATTATCTAACAAAAGTTTTTTAGCCTCTTGCTCTGTCATACCAGAGACACCTTCCAAAGAGCGTACCAACTTGTCTATATATTCTTGATATTCTATCTTCAAAGATACAAGTTTTTTTTCATTCCGCTGTAATTTTAATATTTGCGATGCCAATGAGACAGACTGCTCATTTAGCTTATCTGTTTCTAGTTGTTGATATTCCTTAAACTTTGCTTCTTTTACCAATAAATTCGCTTCTCTTGTTTGAAATTCTCTTTGAATTTTGTCAAAAACAACATCTTTTTCTCTCTTTGCTTCTGTTATAATTTCCTCAGCTCTTATCGTTGCCCTATTTAATAGTAATTCAGCTTCTGTTTCAAGAATATTAGCTTTGGCTTTAGCTTGTTCTAAATGAACATCAAAAGTAGCATTACAAAATTTTCTTGAAACTAAAAAACCTGTCAGGCCGGCAAGAATTGCTATTAAAACCCCTAATAATATTATTGTTAACATTTTTTTTCCTCATATGCAACAACATCTTCCTTGGTGTCAATAAAATATCGCACGATATATCAAAATCATCACACACTTCATCATCAATATAACATAATCTAGATTGTACAAAAATTATATAAGGATTATCTTTTCTAGCTGCAAAAAAACGGTCGTACATACCTTTTCCAAATCCAATACGTCGGGCATTTTTATCGACTCCAATTATCGGAATGATTGCTACATCAATATTTTTTATATTTATTAAACTATTATTCGCTTCATATATGTTAAATTTTTTACGCGATAACGGCAACCTAAATGGTACTATTTTAAAACTGATATCTTGCATAAACGGTAGATATAGTCTGTTTTTTTTACCAATTTTTTTAATCGCTTTTAATATATTAACCTCCATATCTAATGGCCAGTAAAATAATATATTTAATCCTTTAGCATCTTTCAAGATTAATTCTAATTGTTTGTTTAATAGGCTATCTCTATAAAATTTGTTATGCTTAGAGCTATGTTTTAAAATCTTAAAACATTTTTTTCTGCAAATATCTTTCTTTTTATTCATGGCTATTAATCTTTTATGGATATAATATCAAAAAATAAATAAAATGGAGATTTTCTGTGATCAAAAAAATTGCTTTATCTAGTATTTTTACTGTTGGTATTTTATTACAAGGATGCAGCCACTCCAAGCATAACGACAATAAACAGGCTCAAGAAAATAGCCTAATCGCAAGCAACCAATATGTGTTAAAAAGTCTGAATAATCAAACATACACAATAGTCAATCAAGCAAACCAATATCAATTGCAAAACACAAAGGCAAAATTAGTTATTATCGATCTATTTGCTACGTGGTGCCCTCCATGCCGTGCTGAGGCATCAAGACTTGCAGAAATACAAGCTTTATACCCTAAAGCAATTAAAGTTATTGGCTTATCAGTTCAAAGAGATATAACACCTTCAAAATTAAAACTTTTTAGACAAAACTATGGGGCAACTTATACGTTATTATATTCTAATAAAAACCAGGAATTGGCGTCTATGATAGCTCAAACTATTCCAAACCTGCCTGCAAATTTTCCAATTCCTTTAATGGCAATTTATAAAAACGGTGTTCTTGTAAAATATTTTATCGGTGCAGCACCACAAGAAATGGTTTTAGGCACTATCAAAACATTGTTAAAGTAGCAGCAAATTGTTAGGTTATATAAAAAAAGGATTAGCAAAAACTTTTGAGGCAATTAAAACAGTTGCTCCAAAGAAAAAGATTATATTATCTAAAGAAGAGCTTGAAGATATCTTGCTAGAAGCTGATGTAGAATATGAGCTCATAGAAATTATTTTAAATGAAATTTATCAGGAAAAAATTACTAGAAATATAGTTGAATCAAAACTACTTACTACTCTATCATACACTAATCATAAAAGCATAGAATATACTAAGCCTTTTGTAGATCTAATTATCGGCGTAAATGGAGCAGGAAAAACAACTACAATTTCAAAACTAGCACTCAAATATAAATTAGATGGAAAAAAGGTTATTTTAGGAGCAGCTGACACCTTTAGAGCTGCTGCTATTGAACAATTGACAATATGGGCAAATAAATTAGATATTGATATTGTATCATCAAAGCAAGGCCATGATCCATCTGCTGTTGCATACGATACAATAGAATCTGCAAAAGCCAAGCAATATGATAATGTTATCATAGATACGGCAGGGCGACTGCATACTCAAACCAATTTAAGCCACGAGCTAAAAAAGATACATCGCATATGCGCTAAGGCGCATCCTGGAGCACCGCACAGGACCATCTTAATACTCGATGGTACTCAAGGAAACTCAGCAATTAATCAAGCTAAGGCTTTTAACGATATGATTGGCATAGATGGTATTATTATCACAAAGCTAGATGGTACAGCTAAGGGTGGTTCAATTTTCAGTATAGCCTATGCATTAAAATTACCTATATTATATATTGGTGTTGGTGAACAGCCTGAAGATTTAATCGAATTTGACAAATATGAATTTGTAGATGGGCTTTTAAATGAAATTTTCCAAAATGAACAGCCAAAAAAATAAAAATATACAATAAGTATAGCACTCCTAATATAGATATTTACCTAAACAAATCAGATAACATTCAACTTACTGATAAAACATATAAACCAAA
>JALVUF010000037.1:1795-7118 GCA_027023805.1 Helicobacteraceae bacterium | reverse complement strand
GTCTTAGTTGCCAATTATCTGGGATTACAAAGTTCGGATATCATAAAAGCCGTAACAGACCTAAAACCTGTAGAGCATAGACTCCAGCGTATTGATGCCGGCGGAAAAATCATATTAGATGATGGATACAACGGAAACATTGACGGTATGCTTGAGGGTATCCGTCTGTCTTCACTGCATCAAGGAGATAAAGTTATCGTAACTCCCGGTCTTGTTGAGAGTACAAAAGAGTTAAACACAAAGTTAATAGAAGCAATCAATAACGTCTTTGATACGGCTATAATAACGGGTTCGTTAAATGCAGATCTTTTTGAAGAGCTGTTACATGTAAAAGAAAAAATCATCTTAAAAGATAAAACAGAGTTGCAGAATATTTTGGCATCAAAAACTAAAGCTACAGATGTTATACTCTTTGCTAATGATGCTCCAAATTTTATATAGGTGAGAATTAATGAAAAATATACTTTATGCTCCATGGAGGAGTGAGTACATAAATAAGGCCAAAATACAAGGATGCGTATTTTGCCACATTAGTCATCATAAAGAAGATGATATATCCGCACATGTGCTCTATAGAGATGAGGAGTGCTTTATTGTCATGAATAAATATCCATACACACCGGGTCATTTTATGATTATTCCCCATATGCACACTGATAATCTTGAGTCACTGCCGTCACAAACATGGCTGCATATGAGCGATTTAGCTCAAAAATCCGTTAGACTTTTAAAAGATGGTTTTGGTGCCAAGGGTGTAAATATCGGGATGAATTTAGGCGAAAATGCCGGTGCCGGCATAGCTGAACATATTCATATGCATATAGTTCCAAGATGGCCACGGGATACTAATTTTATAACATCTATAGCAAGTACGCGAGTGTATTCGACAGATTTTGAAAAAATATACATACGCCTTAAAGAACTGCTGCCAAATTATATCTCTACTTCTTCTTTCTAGTCAGTATGATTCCAAAGGCGATAACGATAATGAGCATTAAAACGATACCTTGGCTCTCTACTATAAAACTTCCCATATATTTTTTCCATTTCTAATAAACTTATGCGAAGTGTAACATTTTTAGCTGTCTGTAATCAACTTGTAATTAAAATATCGTATGATTTCGTTGTCTAAATCAAATTAAAGGTCTTAATTCATGAAAAAGTTTGTAAGTTTTGTAGCAGCAAGTACAATTATAGCCAGTGCTGCGTCTGCCTCACAGATAACAGGAACCGGTTCCTCGTTTGCCGCACCGGCATATAAGCATTGGTCATCAGCTTATTATAATGCGACTGAAAATGAAGTAACATACACGGCAACAGGCAGTGGCGCAGGTATAAGATCTATCAAAAAAAGATTGGTAAATTTTGGTGGCACAGATAAGCCGCTTACTCCAAAAGTCTTACGAGCTAACAGACTTTATATGTTTCCTACACTTATTGGAAGTATAGATTTAGCCTATAATATTCCGGGCATTAAAGACAATCAACTAAAACTGAGTTCAAAAGCTATCGCGGGTATATTTGATGGTAAAATAAAATATTGGGACAATGCTGAGATTGTAAAAAACAATCAGGGCTTGCATCTGCCGCATAAGGCTATAAATGTTTGCGTAAGATCAGATGGTTCTGGTACAACGTTTAATTTTACATATTATCTTAGTAAAATTGACTCTAAAGATTTTTCTGCACACAAATCGTTTAACTGGAAGGCAAACATTATAGGCGGTAAAGGCAACCAGGGCGTTACAAGCAACATTAAACAAAACCGCTACTCTATCGGTTATATTGAATATGCATATAAACTAGAATCCGGCCTGCCTGCCGCAATGATAGAAAATAAAGAGGGTTATTGGATAAAGCCTACCGTTAAATCATTTCAAGATGGTGCTAAATACGCTTCTTGGAGTAAAAAAAGTGATTTTTATGCACTTATTGGCGACCCAAAAGGTAAGACGTCTTATCCTATAATTGCAGCTACATTTGTGTTAATACCCGCAGAGAAGATACATGGTGATAAAAATGTTATAAAGTTTTTTAACTGGTCATTTAAACATGGAGATAAAATTATTAAAAAGTTAGGATATGTTCCACTTCCAGCATCTACTAAGAATGAGATTAGAAGCTATTGGAGAGAAAAAGGTCTTTAAGGTCTTTATTTGAACCATTTTTAGAGTATATCTCTAAAAATGCTTTGCTATTATATGAGTTTTATTTAAGAATTGATATAATACCAAACTTTTTAAACAAAGGGTATCTTTGCTTTTTAATCGTTTTTTTAGAGGTTTATCCCATACTTCAGCTTGGCTTGTTTTGACAATCCTGTTTGCTATTATTATCGTACTGTTTCACTATTCAAAAAGTGCAATCGGTGATTTTGGTTTTTTTCATTTTATAACTAACTCAAAATGGATAGTAGGCAATGATGGAAATGGCGGAAATTTTGGTGGTTTAATCCCAATTTTAGGTACATTTTTATCTTCACTAATTGCTATGGTTTTTGCTATACCTATAGCTATGGGTATAGCTATTTTTTTAACTGAAATTGCACCGGAATTTTTAAAAGCTCCAGTCGGTATAGCTGTTGAGCTGTTAGCTGCAATTCCAAGTATCATTTACGGAATGTGGGGACTTTTTTATTTCGGACCTTTGCTTCAGTCATGGTTTGGCGGCCAGAGTAATTCACTTCTGACCGCAGGAGTAGTTCTTGGAATTATGGTTATACCTTTTATGGCGGCTCTTAGCCGTGACGCTATGAATACAACCCCGTCAGTGTTAGTGGAATCAGCTTACTCAATGGGTGCTACTCGTTATGAAGTTATTAAGGATATTGTATTTCCATTTGCTAAAAAGGGGATTATCGGTTCTGTCATATTGTCATTAGGCAGAGCATTGGGCGAGACTATGGCGGTTGCATTTTTGATAGGCGGTGTGTTTCGATTTCCGGATTCTCTTACAAGTGCTACAATATCAATACCTGTTCTTATTGCCAATAACTTTGGTGAAGCAGGGAACTTGCAACTCTCTGCCATGTTTTATATGGCATTGATACTTTTTATTATCAGTTTCTTTACGATAACTATTGCAAAATTTTATTTTTTAAGGAAAACTGACTAATGAATAGACTACTTTTAAATAAAATTGTTATAACGCTTTCAACTTTAGCGGCACTTATGGGCATATCATTTTTACTATGGATTTTAGTAACGCTTAGTATTCGTGGTTATCATAGTATCGATTGGCATATTTTTACAACAGATTTGGTAAACAATGGGTTAAGAAATGTTATAATCGGACAGTTTATCTTAGCCGGTATCGCGACTGTCATAGGGGTTCCTGTAGGCATGATGGCAGGTATCTATCTAAGAGAATACGGCATAAATTCTAAGTTTGCCATGATTGTTAGAAATCTAAGTGATGTTATGATGTCGGCACCATCTATCGTTATCGGTATATTTGTATATGGTATTTTTGTAGTTCCTTTTGGAGGATTTAACGGATGGGCAGGAGTTATTGCACTTGCTATTTTGATGATTCCAATCGTTGTCAGTACAACGGACTCTATGCTCTCTTTGGTGCCTCAGGAGCTAAGAGAGGCGGGTATTGCTTTGGGTGCTTCAAAAGCGCAGGTAATTTACAAGATTGTTTTATCTGCAGCTAAAATCGGGCTTATAACAGGTGTTTTATTGGCATTTGCCAGAGTGATAGGAGAAACTGCGCCATTATTGTTTACATCGGCAAACAATAACTTTTTCTCTTTTGGTTTAAGTAACCAATATCCGTCTTTAACTGTGAGTATCTATCATTTAGCATTATTTCCAAGCCAAACCAGTCAAAATCTTGCATGGGCTGGTTCTGCAATATTGACACTTCTTGTTTTATTTATTAATTTGATAACAAGATTTATTTTTAAACCAAGGAAACAAAAATGAAATTGGCGATACAGACAAAAGATTTTTCTTTTACATATCCAAAAACCAAAGAAGCTACGCTAAAAGGTATAAATATACCGATATATGCAAATAAAGTAACAGCTTTGATTGGACCTAGCGGATGTGGAAAGTCAACATTGCTAAGGTCGTGTAACAGGATTCATGATGTGTATCCCGGTAATTCTTATGACGGTGAGATACTTTTATATGATAATAACGGCGAAAAAGCGGAAAATATCTTACAATATAAAAAAGAAAATGACCTTATCAATCTAAGACAACGCATAGGTATGATTTTCCAAAAGCCCACCCCGTTTCCTATGAGTATAAAAGACAACATTACATACGGATTAAAACTCTCAGGTATTAAAAATAAAACAGAGTTGCTTGATCGTACTGAAATCGCCCTAAAGGGCGCTGCTTTATGGGAAGAGGTGAAAGATAGATTAAATAATAGCGCTATGGGATTAAGCGGTGGACAGCAGCAAAGACTCTGCATTGCTAGAGCGGTAGCATTAAAACCGCAAGTGCTGCTCTTTGATGAGCCGACATCGGCACTTGATCCTATATCTACAGCATCTATAGAGGCATTAATTTCAGAGCTTAAAAATGAATTAACGGTCTTGATTGTGACACACAATATGCAGCAAGCCAGTAGAATCAGTGATTATACAGGTTTTATGTATCTTGGAGATTTGGTTGAATATGATGTGACTGAGACGATCTTTTTAAACCCAAAAGAGAAAAAGACAGAAGATTATATAACAGGAAGGTTTGGTTAAAATGAAAACGCTAACAGAAGAGCTTAATGACATAAATGTAGCAATGTCAAAAATTATCAATGATATATTGCAAGCAAATATAATAATAGCCAATGGTTTGGAAAAATGTGATACGGATATGCTTGAGACCGCAAAAAAAAGCTTAAATAACATGAGCTCTAAAACATCAGATATTGACAATAAGATTATTAAGATTTTAGCATTATATTCTCCCGAAGCCAGAGATTTGCGCCTAATCGTATCAATCTTTAAGATAACCAATGAATTAGTACGTGCATCATCAAACACCAGAAGTTTTATTAAAGGCTTTTCCTCTTACTGTGATGAGCTTGATATGCAGACTATAAAAGAGTATGCTATGCCGCTGCAAAAAGCGACTATAGAATGTCTTCAAGGTGTTTTTGATATGGTTCGTTCGGATTGCGTTGATGAGATTCAAGAGTTGTTTAACGGGGTATTAATAGCTGAGAATAAAACAGATGATTTATATGAACTATTGCAAGAAAATATCTTTAAACATGCAAAAGAGATAGAAGATTTTACAAAATTTACAAAAATATTAAATGCACTTAGAAAAAGTGAAAAGATAGCCGACAGAGCGTTGGAGATTGC
>JALVUF010000037.1:0-1695 GCA_027023805.1 Helicobacteraceae bacterium | reverse complement strand
CCGGTGCTTATGTTGCCAAGCATGGCAATCGAAGTGTGACATCAAAATCAGGTAGTGCAGATATGCTTGAAGCATTGGGTATAAAGCTTAATTTAAGCATACCAAATAGTGTAAAGCTACTTGAAGAGACGGGCTTTACGTTTATGTTTGCCCAAAATTTTCATCCTGCTATGAAATTTATCATGCCTGTGCGTAAAAGCATTGAACATAAAACTATTTTTAATATTTTAGGACCACTTACAAATCCTGCACGGGCTGATAAAATGCTTTTGGGTGTTTTTGATAAATCTTTTGTGATAAAATTAGCCAATGCACTCAAGTTTAATCATGCAACTGATGCTATAGTTGTTTCTTCAAAAGAGCATATGGATGAGATTAGCATAAGTGATGTTACCTATTGCGCAAGATTAAAAGATGGAAATATCGAAGAATTTGTTATTGACCCTCAACGATATGGCATCAAAAAAGTACCACTTGAGACTATAATTGGCGGTGATGCAGTACAAAACGCAAATATCACTAGAGCTATTTTTACAAACAGCGCAACAGAGGCACAGCGAGATATCGTAGTTTTAAACGCCGCCGCCGCTTTTGTAGTTGAGGGGTTGGCAAGAGATATTCAAGACGGAATCCAGATAGCTAATGATGCTTTGCTCTCAGGTAGAGCCAAAAAAAAGCTAGAGCAAATTATTGCAGTATCGGCAAAATTATGAAAGAGTTTGTCTTAGATATCGATAGTTTATCGGTTATAACGCATGAGATCATGTTGTCTTTAAAGCAAGGAGGCGTTATTATCTTACAAGGAGATTTAGCAGCAGGTAAAACTACTCTTGTCTCATCCTTTGCTAAGTCTTTTGGCGGTATTAATTGTGTTACTTCTCCTACATTTTCACTTCAGCAATGCTATTTGGATAATATATTTCATTATGATATCTATAACTATGGCTTGGAGCATTTTCTGGCACTTGGAATGTTAGAGGAGTTAGAAAAAGAGGGTTATCATTTTATTGAATGGGGGGATAACGATCTTATGGAAATTTTAATGAGCGCAGAGATACCGTTTGTGACAATCGAGATTGAAAAACTAGGCAATAAAAGAGTTTATAAGGTCAACGATGCATACGCTAAAAGCTAAAAAACTAGTAAAAAAAATTAAGACTCTTGAGATAGTCAAAGATATATCTCTTGAGGTTAACAGTGGAGAAGTCGTAGGTCTTCTGGGTCCAAACGGTGCCGGTAAGACAACGACTTTTTATATGATATGCGGACTTATTGAAGTAACCAGCGGACATGTATTGTTTGATAATCATGATCTCTCAGATATGCCTCTTCATAAGCGTGCCATTAAAGGGATAGGTTATTTACCTCAGGAAGCTTCTATTTTTAAAGATTTAAGCGTTGAAGATAATTTGCTTGTAGCCGCACAAGCCTTACGATTAGATAAACATGAGCAAATCCGGCGCATAGAAGAGCTGCTAGATATGTTTAATATAGAACCTATTCGGTATAGAAAGGGTGTTAGTTTAAGCGGTGGCGAACGCCGTCGTGTTGAAATTGCGCGGGCTTTGGTAAATAAGCCAAAATTTCTTTTGCTTGATGAGCCTTTTGCAGGAGTTGATCCTATCGCTGTTTTAGATATTCAAACAGTTATAAAACAGTTAGTTTCCTATGATATAGGCGTCTTAATAACAGATC
>JALVUF010000036.1 GCA_027023805.1 Helicobacteraceae bacterium | reverse complement strand
CTTTTCACTTCTTTATAAACTATTTTCTTTTTGTTATTTCTTGTGAATATGTTATAATTTTAAAAATTATACATGCAGGAATATATATGAATATACTCAAACTAAGTCTAATCACATCACTTTTACTCAGCTCATCAGCTTTTGCTATAAGTAATGTCAAAGTCGCAGGTAATGCTAAATTGTTTTACAGTACAAATACAAATGTTAGTGGACAAAACGAACATCTTTTTGGAGCTCACAATTCTGTGGGGCAAGCAGCCCTTGGTTTGGGTCTCTCGGCTGATTTAACAAAAAATATCTCTACAGGTGGTAGTTTTACAGCTCTTACCTCCCTTGGCTTACAGCAACAGTTAGTTAGCAATATTTGGGAGGGAACTAATGGTACAACTGACAGTTATGTTGTAAATACCGCATGGCTGGCAGGCGCTTATAGCAAGACTACAGGCAAGATCGGAAGAATGCTCTTAGATACTCCGCTTGTTTATTCTGAAAACTGGTCAACTATGACAAATAGTTTTGAAGGACTCGTGCTTATTAATCACAATCTTCCAAGCACAAGCCTTATCGCAGCTTATATCGGAGGAAGCAACGGAACTTCATTTTACAATCAAAATGGCAATACCCACCTAGATTTCTCACAAAACCCCGCTAAAGAAGTAGATGGTAAAAGCGGTCTTGCAGATAGAATCCAGGCAGTAAAAGACGGCAGTACATTTAGTCAGTTTTATAACGGTGTTTATGCCATGGGTATAATAAACAACACCATCAAACCGCTAAAACTGCAAGCATGGTATTATAACGCACCACAGTATGTCAAGGCATGGTGGCTGGAGGCTGATTTTGACAAGATGGGTATAATTGCCGGTGCGCAATATACCGGTATAAACTATGACTTTGATAAAATTACACAAAATTTGCATGATTCAAATGATGGTTATGCATTTAAATTGGGATATAAAATCAAGAATTTTGCTACTGTTACGGGTGCCGTGTCTTACATTGGTAAAAATAACAACAATCTTGGTGCAGGAGAAAATCTTGCAGAACTTGGCAATAACGCTCAGTCAAAACTTTACACTGAAGCTTGGTGGAACTACGGTTATGTAACGCGTGCAAATACAACCGCAGAAAATTTAACGATTACATCAGCAGTAGATGGTTTGTTTGATTTGGGAGTGTATTATATACATGCGTCAAGACCGGGATATGCGATAAGCGGTACTGATTTGTCATATAGAGGCGGCAGTAAAGTTCCTGTAACAGATAACGGGCATGATGATGGAAATATGAACGAAGTAACGCTAACGGCAGATAAATCATTTGGAGGATTAGATACGACTTTAGCTTATATATTTACAAAAGCGGGTGATTTAAATAACAATAATGGATTTAGTACGCTTCAGGCATATCTGACCTATAATTTTTAAGATATGCCTATTTTTTAATCATTTAACTTATAATTTTACTCATAAATCACGATAAACTTCCATTGTAATTCAGTATTATGCTGATAAATATAAGGAGTAAAGATGAAATTGATAAAAATGAGTTTAATAGCAGCAGTGCTAGTCGGCTCGTCAGCTTTTGCTATAAGCAATGTCAAAGTAGCCGGTGATGCAAAGTTGTTTTACA
>JALVUF010000035.1 GCA_027023805.1 Helicobacteraceae bacterium | reverse complement strand
ATATCTACATCTATAACATATATATAAAGATTCACTTATTTTGTGTACAAAGCGGTAAAGTGGAGGAGTATAATATCAAAATAAAGGTAAAACTTTTATTAAAGTAAAAATATTTAAGGAGTGCCGCGCAAGGCGGCAGAAAGAATGAGAGATATTATCTCTAGAATTTATAGTTAAGCTGAGCGCTTACACCATCTTGTGAATGCGTGGTTGATATATTTTGACCCCAATAATTCTTATAAGTATTGGTAGTTGAGAATGCATAAGTATATGCAAGGTCAACTGAAGTTTGCTTACTAAACTTATAGGTTCCACCTATGGCTACGTGTGACTGGACGATTGCTGGAAAGCCTAATAAATTAAATGTATTGACAAGCCCACCTGGTAGACCCGCACTGTTTACGCTACTCTGAGCTTGTTCGCTGATCGGACTTTTTGCGTAGTTATAACCTAAACGTGCTGCCCATGTATTGGCATCGTATTGATAACCGACAGTATAAACATTTTGATCTTTCCAGTCAAAATCTTTATATCCGTATGCATTTGACCATTTTATCTGTTTATAATCAAATCCAATGGTACTGCCGCCAAATTTGTAGCTTACACCTACGCCGTAAGTAGCAGGAGTTGAGAGTTTGTTGTTTGTGTAAGGAACACCCATTCCTTGCATTGCTGTTGATAATTGACCTTTATAGTTCATATCAATTTGTGAGGTATATGTAGCACCGATGGTTAAACCGTCTGTTTGATAGGCTAAACCTACATTGTATCCCCATTTATAATCTTGAGATACTCCGTTACCAGTAGTTGTGTTAGTAGCATTACCCGAACCGTTATTATAGTGAATATTTAATGAACCATATTGAACGATAGGAGTTACTGCTATGCTTAATCCATCAATTTTATATGCTAAAGGTACGCCAAACTGCATAATTTGCAGGTTTGTAAGCATACTCATCTGACCTTGATTACCACGATAATCAACACCCATGCCACCTGTTCCCCACATACCTACACCCCAATAAAAATGGTTATTAACATTTGTAGCCAATGAAACTTCTGGGATAAGATTTAAACTGGCATCGCTGTTTGCGCTTCCTGGTCCTCCTCCAAGATTGTTTGTATTTTTAACATGAGGCATAAATATAGTTCCACCAAAAGATACCTCAGTCCCTTTGACTGAGGTAATCAAAGCAGGGTTTACTAAAGCAGATTCTGCACCATGGCTCATACCAATGCCAAGACCTGCCATGCCGCGAGCTTTTGCACCCATACCGATAAGTGCAGAGCCGTTTGTTGCAAACACTGAAGTTGTACCAAGAGCTAGAGCAGCAACTACTGCTAATTTGATTGTTTTTTTCATTTGTTCTCCATAAATGAGTGTTAACTCAAAAGTTAAATTTGTTCAAACGAACTGATGTTCGTCTTGACTGATAGCATTATAGAGAAGTAAAAATAAAGCCAACCTTAAAGCTATTTTGATAAGAATAAGTTATAATGATAAAAGATATAAAATTATTTTTAAAAATAATTTCTATGATATTTAATATAATAATTTTTGATAAAAAAGGGCTATATTCTTACATTTATAATATATTATAATTTTATTTAACATTATATAATTTATTTCGCTAAAATGATATTTAGATTAAAATT